>DDYJ01000122.1:0-2427 GCA_002347905.1 Comamonadaceae bacterium UBA2237
TACCTCAAAGCACCATACCGTCTAGATTACGGGCCGATGTTGAAGGTGTTTGAAAACCAGTTCTCCGAGCAAGAGCGAACCACTATGTTGTGGGATGCTCCTATGCATCATTTTCAATTTGCTTGATTTCTCCGTTTTGTTTTTCACATCGAAGGATCGCGCAAAAACTGCAAGAAGTTTTAGACAACCCCATCATTGTTGAAAACCATGCAGGTGCTGGAGGCAACATTGCCTCCAACATCGTTGCCAAGGCGGCACCTGACGGCTAAAAGATTCTCATCACACCGTCTTTGGTGCAGTGGCCCAGCAAATTTTGATGGTCACCAAGACGATTCCAGGCACCACCCTAAAAGAATTTGTTGTGCTTGCCAAAGCCAATCCCACGTTGTTGAACTTTTCTCGGTGAAATGGGTCTATGGACTTATCAAACTATTTACAGCTTGACTTCCTTCAAATGACAAACGCCTAAGGTTTCTAATTGTTTCGCGACCCGAAATGCCAAATCTTCGCGCCAAGGGGCGGAGATGATTTGAATNNGAAATGGGTTGTGTCAACAAACCCATGGCCGCACGGCTCGGTAAGGTTTGGTCTTGGATCTCCAACCATTCTGTGCCGATGACTGGTGCACTCACAGGCGTAGCGGGCGCTAACAACACGTCCCAGTTTTCGAACAAAGCGTTGACCTTGTCGCGATAAATGCGGCGAAACTTTTGCGCTTTGATATACCAAGCCGCAGGTTGCAAGGCGCCCGACATAAAGCGGTCGACCGAGAGGGGTTCCATCTCTTCAATGCGGTGGCGCAAATTATCTAAGTGCAATGCACCGCCTTCGCTGGCCGTGATGATGAATGCGGCGATGCGCCCTAAGGTGGCGTCTGGCCATTCCACTTGCGCATGAACGCCTAAGGCTTTTGCTGCGCTAGCGACTACCTCGCGTGCTTGGGACGAGGCGTTGTCTTCAAAGAAGCCATTCAGAACACCGATACGCAAACCTTTTGTGCCTTGTTGCAAAGTGGGCAACACGGGTTCAATTTTTTTGACGTGGCAGCCAGGGTCCTGCGCATCAGGGCTTTGCATTGCGTCATACATCGTGGCCAAACCATCCAACGAATTAGCGAAGCCACCTAAATGGTCGATGCTGTTGACGAATGGAAACGTGCCACGACGCGACAACCTCCCAAAGGTAGGCTTGAGCCCCCACACGCCACACAAAGAGGCGGGTACGCGAATAGAGCCGTTGGTGTCAGACCCCAAGGTCAAAGGTACTTGGTGCGCAGCGACTGCAGTGCCGGACCCACCCGACGAACCACCCGAAATGCGTGTGGTGTCGTGCGGATTTCTACATGGACCGTAGTGGGTGTTCTCAGTGGTGAAGCCGTAGGCGAATTCATCCATATTGAGCGAACCTACTAAGACAGCACCAGCTGCTGTCATTTGTTGGATCAAAAAAGCGTCCTGCTCGGCAGGTGCGTGATGGCGGTTAACTATGGAACCTGCTAAGGTGACTTGGCCCTGCACATCGAATAAGCTTTTAACGGCAAATGGCACACCCGCCAATGGCGGTAGTGAAGCGCCAGAAGCACGCAAAGCATCAATCGATTGCGCTTTTTGTATCGCACGATCTATATGTTTGGCTGTAAAAGCGTTGACTTTTTTATCAGTGGCTTCAATGCGATCCAAACTAGATTGCAGCACTTCGCTTGCGCTAAAACTGCCCTTGGAAATACCTTGCGTGATTTCCGCGCTAGAAAGGTAGTGCAAACTCATGACTCTATTGGCTTGGGGCAATAAATTTCGGCGATTTCCAGATCGACGGGGCAGTCCACTTGGTCGAGTAATTGCGCCATGGCTTCTGTGCGTTTGAAATGCGCTGCGACACGCGCAACCCGCGCCTCATCAGCAGGTAAGCCCAGCGCGAGGGCGCTGGTTTGCACGAATTGAATTGTCTGCTCGTCGGTCATTTTCCCCAACCTATCAAATACACACTGAGGGCAGTGACTATGCCATAGACCACCATCGCGCAAGCTATCAGCGCAAACAAGCTCGAGGGGCTGGTGCCTGCTTGCAACATATAGAAACCACCACCCGTCACCATCACCAAACGCAGAGTGCCAGCTAAAACAGGGCCCAACAGTTTGCCCGCGCCTTGTGAGGCGAAATACAAACAAAGCCCGAGTGCAAAAAATCCGTAAACCGGGGCTACCCACATTAGGTATAGGTGGGTTATAGCAACTACTTCCAAGTTATCAGTAAACAGCCCAGCCCATTGGTCTGGCAAAACAGCTGCAAAGAGTCCAATGACGCCCACAATGCCCGCCGACAAAGCAGCGCCCGTCCAAGCCACTTGCTTCGCCCGTTTCACAAGACCACCTCCAATGGCCATGCCAACCATGGGTACGCATGCGACGCCAATCGCAAAGGTGATGGG
>DDYJ01000122.1:2450-3981 GCA_002347905.1 Comamonadaceae bacterium UBA2237
CGGACCAAAACCCGCCACGATTTTGGTCAAGATCAAAATCGTGAGCACCGTTTGAACCGATGAGATAGAAGCAATGGCGCCGACACGCAAAATATCTTTGAAATACGCTGGGACAAATTGGAGTGAGAAGTTCAACTTCACGCGGCTGCCACTACTGCGCAAATATTGGCCAAGATAAATAGCGGAAAAACTGTAAGCAATGACTTGTCCTGCCGCAACACCGGCCATACCGAACTGCGGAAACGGACCGAGTCCTAAACCCAAAACCCCGCCAAAGACCACTTGGCCGACAGCTACCAGCATCAAGACCGTCGAGGGTGTTTTCATATTGCCTGAACCGCGAATGGCCGATGCGAAAGCATTGGTCAGCCAAATCGTGATGGCGCCTGAAAACGCGATGTTGGAGTAGGCCATGGCTTCGTCTAAAGCCACTCCAGAGCCACCGATCAACACAAATATCTCGCGTCCCCACACCAGAAATAAGAGGCTATATAAAACTCCTACTCCCAAACTGATGGCGAAGGCGTGCATAACGATTCGGTTTGCTTTGTCGTCATCCCCCGCACCAATCGCTCGGCTAATCGCTGAAGAAATGCCACCGCCCATAGAGCCTGCAGAGATCATCTGTTGCAGCATCACCATGGGGAAGACCAAGGCAATGCCAGCTAAGGGGAAAGTACCCAATCTGCCTATATACGAAGTCTCTGCGATCGTGACCAAGGCGCCGGCCGCCATGGCCAACATATTGGGGAGGCTCAATCGCCATATCGTGGCAAAGATGGGGGCGGTGGTGAGGGTGTTTTTGGAATTCATTGATTTCAGAGCATCTTGCCACAGGCAGTTGGCGCATATGCTTAGGGGCATACCTGCCGGAGTCGCATGGACGATAGGTAAAACGTAAGCGCGCTGATTAAGATAAGCGCAAACAAAGATTGGAGATACGGACAATGAAAAAATTTCTGTTTCAAGCCTTGCTAGCTTTGGGGCTGGCTGGGGCTTTGCTTCCAAGTACGCTAGCGCAGGGATATCCCAATAAACCCATTCGCCTGATCGTGCCTTTTCCCACCAGGGGGAGGCAATGACGTGATTGGCCGCATCATTGCCCAAAAGCTGACTGAGCGATTTGGGCAGCAAGTGGTGGTCGACAACCGCGCTGGCGCTAACGGCATTGTGGGCTTGCAAGCACTGATGCAAGCACCACCAGATGGTTACACCATTGGTGTTGCAGCCGCGGGTCCGATGGCGGTGAACCCCAGTTTGTATGACAAGCTTCCTTATGACTCGCTCAAAGATTTTTCTTACATCACCAATATGGTGATCTTTCCGCTCATCTTGATCACCCATCCCTCCGTGCCGGCTAAAACGACACAAGAATTGGTCAACCTAGCCAAAGCCAAGCCCAAGCAAATATTCTTTGCGACGCCTGGTAGTGGGAACTCCGCGCATTTGGCGGGCGAGTTGCTCAATTCGATGGCCAATATCCAAACCGTGCATGTGCCTTACAAAGGCCAAGGCCCAGCGATGGCCGACT
>DDYJ01000179.1:0-237 GCA_002347905.1 Comamonadaceae bacterium UBA2237
GTCGCGGTTTACAAACCTTTGATTTGCGTACCACCATACATGCTGTCACTGCGGTGGAATCAGCCTTATTAGATTTACTTGGACGACACTTAGGTGTTCCAGTGGCCGCGTTGTTAGGCGAAGGCCAACAACGTACATCGGTTGAAATGCTGGGCTATTTGTTCTACGTTGGCGACAGAACCAAAACAGATTTACCGTATCGCACAGAACCCAACGCAAACAACGATTGGTTCCGTC
>DDYJ01000179.1:286-4978 GCA_002347905.1 Comamonadaceae bacterium UBA2237
TTTCCGCAAGCGCGCGTCACGATCGACCCCAACGGCGGTTGGTTGCTCAAAGACGCTGTGCGCTTGATGCGCGATTTGCATGGCGTCGTGGCCTATGCCGAAGACCCTTGTGGTGCAGAAGAAGGTTTTAGTGGCCGCGAAGTGATGGCGGAATTTAGACGCCAAACAGGTTTGCCAACGGCGACCAACATGGTGGCCACAGATTGGCGCCAGATGGTGCACTCTTTGTCTATGCAAAGCGTGGACATCCCTTTGGCAGACCCGCATTTTTGGACCATGGCAGGTTCTGTGCGTGTTGCGCAAACTTGCCGTGACTGGGGTTTGACATGGGGCTCGCATTCCAACAACCATTTCGATGTGTCGCTGGCCATGTTCACCCATGTTGGTGCCGCAGCACCGGGAAAAGTGACTGCCATGGACACGCATTGGATTTGGCAAGACGGCCATGGTTTAACGCAAGAGCCTTTGCAAATTATCAAAGGCCACATACAAGTTCCTACTGCGCCTGGCTTAGGCGTCAAGCTGGATATGCAAAAAGTAGAAGCTGCGCATCAGCTCTATTTGCAACATGGCTTAGGCGCGCGTGATGATGCGACCGCCATGCAATACCTCATACCAGGCTGGAAGTTTGATCCCAAGCGCCCTTGCATGGTCCGATAAAAAATTCTAGGGAGACATCAATGCAATTACCTTCACTCAAACACGTTGTCAGCGAAGACGAATGGAAACTACGCGTCGACTTGGCTGCTTGTTATCGCTTAGTGGCCATGTATGGCTGGAGCGATTTGATATTTACCCATATCAGCGCCAAATTGCCTGAGAGTGTCTCGGGCAAAGACCACCATTTTTTGATCAACCCTTATGGATTGATGTTCGATGAAATCACAGCTTCCTCGCTCCTCAAAATCGATTTGCAAGGCAATCAAATTAACCCATCGCCTTTTTATGTGAACCATGCGGGTTTTGCCATACATAGCACCATTCATGAAGCGCGACCCGATGTGGAGTGTGTTTTACATACCCACACACGGGCGGGCGTTGCTGTTAGTGCACAAAAAGATGGCCTGCTACCTATTTCTCAGCAAGCGTCTTTGCTATTAGATGCATTGGCGTACCACGACTACGAAGGCTTGGCGGTGTATGACGATGAACGTGGTCGACTACGGACTGATTTGGGCGAAAATAAATACATGATTTTGCGTAACCATGGGTTGCTAACAGTTGGGAAAAGTATTCCTGATGCTTTCTTGTCTATGTACTTTCTAGAGACGAGTTGCCAAATTCAAATTAGTGCGCAAGCAGGAGGCAATGTATTGCCCGTGCCTCAAAAAGTATTAGATGGTGTTAGCGCCGCAGTTCGCGTACAAGAAGCAAAAGGATCTGCTGCAGATTTGACTTGGCCGGCATTGTTACGTCGTTTGGATCGTTTGAATCCTGGGTATGACAGCTAATTGGCGGCGCCTTAAATAGGAGAGCGTATGTTAAAAGTTTTAGTTCAAATTTTTCTTGCCATTGGTGTATTTCTGATGCAACCAATGACTGCATTTTCTCAAGATGGTGAATTAGGGTTATCCAAGCTTAGCGCAGAAGATGAGAAACGCTACCGAGAGATAGTGTCAAAACCCATTGACGAAGGTCAGCTAAATCTTAAAAAAATTGCTACTCACAAAGAAAAAGAGCAGGCTTTCATTATGTTGGGAGAGAACAATGGGCGCGAAGAAAATTTGATCGCATGGTCCAAAATTGATCCAGATGCCAAATGGAGTTTGCGTCAGTATTGGTCTGTCATGGGAAGATTTGATGATGCGATAAGGCTAGGTCAAGAAATAGTCAATGAATCAAGATTTCCACCCAGTGCAGTGCGCATAAGAATTTATATAGCGCATGATTACTTGCTAACAAACCAAATTGAAAAGGCTAAGGAACTCCTCGACAAGGCAGAGTCCATCATGAAATATGAATTTGGGGGTATTCGCCGCGGACGGCCTGATACAAGTCTCTGGATTGCAAGGGGCGAGGCAGAGTTTTACGCCTATAAATCAATGTTTTATTTGCGCATAGGCAAATCAGAAGACGCAATGAATATGGGTCGAATTGCGCTAGAAAAATCAAAAGAAATGCTCAAAATGGTATCAACCCTTGATTCTGACCTTTATCGAACATTTGCGAGAAGAACTGCTGCTCAAGTTGCTGGAAATATTGTTACTCAGCAGGTAGCGATGGGGCAGTTTGTCAACGCTGAACTGTCTCTTCGTGACGCCTTCAAATTAGCTAAAGAGAACGGATTTAACGACAGCCATATGTTTTTATTTCACGTACTGAGTAGTGACATCATGAATGGCACTTCTCAGTACAAGTTGGGACTCCAATACGCTCAAAAAAGCGAAAAAACTTTTTTGAGCCAGGGTTATTCAAAAGTCTCTGCAAACTGGATGCGCTCAAAATCTCGCGAATTAACAGCTCTTACTGGATTGAATGAATGGGCAAGGGCTTTATCTGTTCTTCAAGAAGCGTCTGAAGAAACCAAGGGCAGTTTATTCGAGCCCAAGAACACCCTAGACGGCAAACTCATCGGCCTCATCCAAATCAAGAACAACCGCATCGATGATGCTATCGGTGTTTTATCCGAGGCTTATAAAAACGATTCCACCAACTACGGCCCCAAACATTACTACACCGCCATCAGCCAAGGCTTGCTCGGTGTGGCGTATTGGAAGAAGGGTGACTTAGCCAAAGCACGTGCTGAGTTGGAAGCTGCTAGAACAATCATCAACTCTCCAGAATCATTGTCTGGAGATTTTTCTGAAAGCGCTATTCAGCGTAAAACCAATCGCTTCATCTTTGAGAGCTACATGCAGATGTTGGCGCAAACCGCGCAAAACAACGCCCAAGATGCTGAGACCCTCTTCTTGCTCTCTGACCAAGTCAATTCTTCCTCTGTGCAACAAGCCTTGTCAGAAGCCGCGGTTCGCTCTGGCGTGAATATTCCTGGCCTATCGGACGTGATTCGTAAAGAGCAAGACGCCAAGCACGAAATGGCTACTTTGGTGACCTATATCGCCAACCAGAACTCCCAGCAAGAAGCCAAACAAAACCCTCAAGTGGTAGAGCAAATGCGCAAGCGCTTGTTTGAATTAGAGGGACTACGCAAAGGCTACAAAGCCGCTATCCAAAAGGGCTACCCCGAATACTTCCAGCTGATCCAGCCCAAAGCTCCTAGTACTCAGGAGATTGCCAAGCTCTTGGCCGAAGACGAAGTGTTTGTCTCCATCCTGCCCATGGCAGGCGAGACTTATGTCTGGGGCATAGACCACAAAGGCCAGACCAAGTTTCATCGCTCAGACTGGAGCGAGCAAAAGACCAGCACGACGGTGGACGCCCTAAGAAAGACGCTAGACGTCGCAGGCTTGGGCAAACGCATGCCTAAGTTTGACTACCAAGGGGCGCACGCCATCTACAAAGCCTTCTTTGAACCTTTGGGCGAACTCACCCAAGGCAAGAAGCATATGGTGGTCTCCACCTCAAGCGCTTTAGCAAAACTGCCTTTTGCCGTTTTACAGACCCAGGCTTTCAATGGCGCTAACCCTGTGGATGCTCCTTGGCTAGTCAAGAGCATGGCGGTAAGCCANNAGTACCGCACAGCGTGGAGCCCCTAGTGGCGTGGGGAGATCCATTGTTTGACGGCAAAGCGGTACAAAAGATGGCAGAGGCCGCCAAGGCCGAGAAGACAGATAAGCCCAGTGGCACGCAAGTGGCTATGGCCGAACCTGCTACGACCGTACGCTCCGTCCTGAGCACGCGTAGCGCAGCAAGCCTGGAGGTCAGTGAGGCAGATGCCTACCTCACCTACAGCAAGATACCACCACTACCCGAGACAAGAGACGAAGTTGAAGAGTTAGCCAAAATCTTAGGTGCAGATAATAAGAATGATCTCTACCTAGGAGCGAATGCCACCCGCGCATCGGTTCTCAAAAGTAGTACCAGCGGACAGTTACATAAAAAGCAAGTAGTTGTTTTCGCAACCCACGGCTTATTAGCGGGAGATTTACCCAACTTGAGTCAACCTGCATTGGCGATGGCGGCAACGGCTAACCCTGCTGACTCGCCCCTGCTCACCCTAGAAGATGTCCTAAGCCTCAAACTCAATGCAGACTGGGTGGTCTTATCTGCTTGCAACACCGCCGGCGCAGATGGCAGAGCAGAAGAGGCGATGAGTGGATTGGCCAGAGGCTTCTTCTTTGCTGGAAGCAGGAGTCTACTAGTGACGCATTGGTCGGTGGAATCAGAGAGTGCAATGCAACTGACGACCAATGCATTTGCAAGCTACAAAAAAGATACGACTATGCGTCGCTCTGAAGCACTACGCCAATCGATGTTGGCAGTGATGAAGAGTCCAGCATTTGGACACCCAGCTTTCTGGGCGCCTTATGCTTTGGTGGGCGAGGGTGGGCGATAAAAACCCCGCATCTTGCGAAGCGGGGTTTTGATTGAAGCGCAAACCAACGTTTAGTGGTTATCCGTCAACTGCTCCAAAATCGCTGGGTTCTCAAGCGTTGAGGTGTCTTGTGTAATCGCTTCGTTCTTTGCCAAGCTGCGCAATAAGCGACGCATAATTTTCCCAGAGCGGGTTTTGGGCAGGTTGTCACCGAAGCGAATATCTTTAGGTTTGGCAATAGGGCCAATTTCTTTGCC
>DDYJ01000179.1:5025-13053 GCA_002347905.1 Comamonadaceae bacterium UBA2237
ACGAAGGCGCAGATTGCTTCGCCAGTGGTGTCGTCAGGACGTCCCACCACAGCAGCTTCTGCGACCAACTCCGTACAACTCACCAATGCAGATTCGATCTCCATAGTGCCCATACGGTGGCCGGACACGTTTAGCACGTCGTCAATACGCCCTGTGATGGTGAAGTAGCCTGAGTGTTCATCGCGAATAGCGCCGTCACCTGCTAAATAGTATTTACCTTTGAATTCTTCGGGGTAGTAGCTTTTCTTGAAACGCTCAGGGTCACCCCAAATGGTGCGAATCATGGAAGGCCAAGGTTTTTTCACGACCAAGATACCGCCTTGTCCGTTGGGCATATCGTTACCTGCTTCGTCGACGATGGCGGCTTGAATACCTGGGAAGGGTAAGGTGCATGAACCTGGAACCATGGGTGTCACACCAGGAAGAGGCGTAATCATGTGTCCGCCAGTTTCGGTTTGCCAGAAGGTGTCTACGATGGGGCAACGGCTGCCACCCACATGTTTGTAATACCACTCCCAAGCAGCTGGGTTGATAGGCTCGCCCACAGAGCCAAGCAAACGCAAGCTGCTGAGGTTGTAGCTCTTGGGATGCACAGCATCGTTGGCTTCTGCTGCTTTGATGAGTGAACGAATCGCTGTAGGTGCTGTGTAGAAGATAGAGACTTTGTGGTCTTGGATCATTTTCCAAAAGCGACCTGCATCCGGATAGGTCGGCACACCTTCAAACACAATTTCAGTGCCGCCTAATGCTAGCGGGCCGTAGGTGATGTAAGTATGTCCTGTGACCCAGCCGATGTCTGCCGTACACCAGAACACGTCGTTGTCTTTGAGGTCGAAGGTCCACTCAGTCGTAAGTGCTGCGTGAAGCAAATAGCCACCCGTGCTGTGTTGTACGCCTTTGGGCTTGCCTGTAGATCCAGAGGTGTAGAGCAAAAAGAGTGGGTGCTCTGCGCCCACCCATTCGGGTTCGCAGGTGGCGGCTTGTTTGTCACACAACTCATGCATCCATTGGTCGCGACCTGCTTGCATGGCGATGTCTGAACCTGTGCGCTTCACTACCAAAACGTTTTTGATACTTTCGCAACCACCTAAAGCTATGGCTTCATCCACGATGGCTTTCAAAGGTAAATGTTTACCGCCACGCACTTGTTGGTCAGCGGTGATCACAGCTACAGCGCCTGTGTCCTCTATGCGGTCTCGTAATGATTGGGCGGAGAAGCCGCCAAACACCACCGAGTGTGTCGCGCCAATGCGTGCGCAGGCTTGCATAGCAGCGACACCGTCGATCGACATCGAGATGTAGATCATCACGCGATCACCTTTTTTAACGCCGATGGATTTCAATCCATTGGCGATTTGGCAGGTCTTTGACAGCAACTGGCTGTAGGTAATCTTGGTGACTTCGCCACCGTCTGCTTCAAAAATTAAAGCGGTCTTGTTGCCATGGCCTTTTTCGATATTGCGGTCTAGGCAGTTGTAGGAGGCATTGAGCGTGCCGTCTTCAAACCATTTGAAGAAGGGCGCATCGCTTTGGTTCAAAATTTTGGTGAAAGGGGTTTTCCAGCTGATCAGGCGACGCGCTTGTTCTGCCCAAAAGCCCTCGTAATCGGCATCGGCTTTTTTGCACAAAGCCTCGTAAGCAGTCATCCCAGAAACGGCTGCCTGTTTGACAAATGCGTCAGACGGATGGTGGATGGTGAGTTCGCTCATGGGGAATGTCTCCTGATCTTTTTGGGAATACTAATATGAAAAAACCCCGCTACTGTGGCGGGGTGCTCTTACAGGGGTCTGACTGCCCCCTTTCCTAGGGTTTGCGCTAAATCAAACCAGCAGCAAAAACCCATTAATAGTTGACAAAATACCTAAGACTCCCAGCCCACAAGGAACCCAGAAGAGGGCATGTACCCCCGTCAAAATGGCGACAGAGGTCAACACAATGGCAATTTGAAGCAGGGCTTCTGCGTAATCAAACCATGGGTCTTGTGCTAATGCATGGTCGCGTTCATGCTCCAACTCTTTGGCTCTGGCCATCAATTCTTTTTTGCCGTCACCCGTTTCAGGCTCAGATTCGTATCGGGCAATATTTTTCTGGTAGTCGGCTAGTTTCTTTTCAGCCAGCTCTTTGGCTTTGGGCGATAACTTATCTTGCGCTAACTGGAGTTGCAAGTTATCTGCAGCAATTTTGTATTCGGTTTGTCGAATATTTTTGGCTTGGTAAAACGCATACGCATTAGCAGCCAAGATATTGTTGACCGTACTTTCTTTAGAGGCATTGTTGCCACCTAAACCAGCAATGGCTAAAACCATTGCTAAGGCAGATACCAACATAGCGCAACGACCTCGGAAGGGGTCGCTGTGTCCTTCTGGCAATTCTGTTTCTGGGACTTCACTCATTTAGTTTTCTCCTATGGCTGATTTTGAAAATCAAGTTTCAACAAATACGTATTATCTAATTGTTTGGCATCAAATCTGCCAATGGAATGGTGATGCCTAATTGTTTCGAAATAAAGTCACGCGCAGTTTCTTGCCATTGCCCTATTTCGGAGCCAAGGTGTAACAAACCAGGGTCGTCTAGTTGCCCTTGGTTGAAGTCGAGTGGCGTGGGAAAGCGTAATTGGAACAACTCGTAAGTATGTGCATACAACTTAGGCGCTTGCTTGTTAGACATAGGGATTGCCCTAAGGCGGCCTTGGTGACTCCAATCACAAAACAAAATACTTCCCATGCGCAACATCAGCACGCATTGGTTTGGCGAGATTTTGCCCAGAATCTTGGCGTGGCTGAGTTCATGTTCGGTATCGATTTTTTCTAAGGCTACAGCCGCCTCTTCGCCCAAGGCGATCCATGCTTCCGATATGTGGCCACCATGGAAGTAGGCCTCCCAAAATCTGCGGCGATAAGCGCCGATATCGTCATCCGTGTGTCGCAAGATTTCAAAGAAAGCATCCATCGTGCGGCCAGTCAGCCAACGGCTGGCAGTATCTATGGCTTCTTTGCGCACACCCAACCAGCCCGCGTGGTTGTGGCGCGGGTCACCCAGCATAGACAGCAATTTGGTGAGTAAGAAGTTTTTAATTTCATGCGAAGGTGATTTTGCAAACCAAGGTGATAGCAATGCAAAAGCAAATTCATCGCGCCAAATCGGATAACGAAAGCGTTGCGTTACTGTGCCTGCATCGTGCATGGCCCATTCGCACATGCGTTCGATATAAGGCTGGGTCGCACGTATTTCTTCTGGTGCTTTAAGTGCCTCAGCAAAAGCTTGACGACAAAAGTTATTCAACCAAAACCCGCGTGTAAGCGCATGGTGCTCTTGCCACTGAACCAAGGTTCTTTTAGGTGGCATAGTCAATAAATCATTAGCGACTTGAATGGGACCATTAATGGGATCCAAGATATCTAAGGTAGTTATGAGGCGCGATAAACCACCGGCTTGGGTTTCTAACAAAGCATCGATCACCCGTTTGTCTTGAAAAAATCGACGCGCAGTCTGCGCTAATTTTTGAAATAAGGTGTCTTCAGGCGTGAAGTGTTCTAAATAGGTGTGTAACAAACTGCGCCCCCATTTCAAGGGTCGGCGCGATTGCAAAGCTTCAGGCACTGCAATGTCTAAATAGTGCTGCGTCAATGGGCCATGAGGATGTAGGCCGTGGCCACCTTGTAGCCATAGAGCATAAGGAATATGGCGCCAGTCACGTTGTCGTGGCAAATCACTCTTTGGAGAGAACTCTACTACTGCAAACGCCTGATAAGTTCTCTCCCCCACCGTGCGCAGATCTGGGTCTTTGCCAAAATTACTGCTGCGCTTCACGCTAGCTGCAGTGGCTAGCTTTTCAAAATCTTGTGGCAGTGGGATAAAAAGGTTTTCCATGCAAGTGGCTTATCGAACTGCTTCTTGCATTTTCTTGAGCGTACTCGCAGGGCCTTTGTTGCCGCCTATTTCATTAGGCTGAAAAGCCAGAACAAAGCGCAATTCAACTCGACGGTTCTTCGCAGGGTCGGTCTTGTCGCTCGGGCGCTCATCGGCATAAGAACTAATGCCAAAGACGGGTTGCTCACGTTCGTTGCGCAAGCTTTGCATAGCGCCCGCATTGAGAACTTTATAAACAGCGCGTGCCCGGTCAAGGCCTAAATGCCAGTTGCTGTAATCACCACGATGCAAGGGTGACGCATCGGTATGGCCTTCAATCAAGATAGTTTCGATCTCGACTTGCTGAGGATTGGGCGGACAGTCTATGGGTAATGCGCGGCGTTGTGAGAAAACATAGCAAGGAAGAATGCCTTGCAGTTGCTCACTGGCAAGTTTTAAGGTTCTTAGACCATCGCTAGCGAGGTCGGGTTGACCAAGTCCGAACAAGGTATCAGCAGGCAGGGTAATAACGCCAGAGGCCTGGTTGATAGTCACGGGCACTCCAGCTACTTGCAGGCGACTGCCAATCGCTTGCACCACTGCTGCCAGTGGGTCAGGTGGTGGTTCTTTGGGCTCTTCAGGTTTACGGGCTAACAGCACCATCACCATCACAATAAAAATAAACAAGATGCCAATCATCAAGTCGCTAGCAGAGGCCATATAGCCTGACTCTTCGACGTTTTCAGTCTCAGAAGGGGGGCGTCTACTTTTTATAAACATGTTGTGATGAAAGAGAAATCAGAACGCAAACCAAGCTGAATGACTTTGTTAGGTGGCATTAAGACTTCGGAGGTAATGCATCGATGAATTCATCCAGCACCTCTTCTAAGTTGGTGATGCTTCCTCCCAATTGGTTGACCGCAGTGGCTAAATGTTGGTCCATCTTGGTGTGTAAGCCGGCCACTTGGGCGCTGTAGGTGCTCACACCTTGGGTCAATGCGTCAACGGTTCCATTCAATGCTTTTTGTGCATCCATCAAATGGGTGCGAACTGTCTCGAGCGCTTGCTCGGTGGTATGTGCGCTGTCTTTGAATGTGTTGGCCGTTTCTTGTTGGGTAGTGACTGCGTTTTCAATTGCAGTAGCGCTAGATTGGAATTTATCGGCAGTTACATCCACTTTGTCTGCGGTAGATTGCAGTCCACCCATGACGGTTTGTAAGTTCCCCAGCGTTTGGGATAGTTGTGCCATCAAACTTTCTAGCTGTTGTGCGCCTTGTTGTCCAGCATCAGCTGCACGCGACAGCGCAGTGTCAAGCGTGTTCACAGTACTGTTGGTGGTTTGAATCGTTTGCGCTAGGGCTTGCACCGCGTCTCCAAAAGACGCCATGCCAGTGGTGATTCCATGGGTGAGTACTGCGCCTGCTTTGCTCAGTTCCCCAGCCGCTTGGCTGCCCGCGTTGGTGAGACCACCTTCTAAACGTTTGAGTTCAGCCACTTGAGCTTGGTTTTGTTGCAAGATTTCTTGAAACAAAGAGAGTTGAACCCGCATGCTCGCTTCGGCTGCGTTGTCTGGAATTTTGCTGCGCAAGGTGTGGCACAACGCATCTATGCTGGCCTGCAAGTGACCTAAAGAAATTTTGGCGCGCCAGTTCCATGCCAATGAACACAAAAGACCCGCAATCGATGTGATGAACTTGCCACCAGCAGTGGCAATCAGCGATTGCAGAGCTTGGTCTTGTTGTCTAGCAGACACATCTAAAGCGTTCAAAGCCAAACCAGCTTGTTGTAGTGCTACGGCCAAGAAAATAAAAGTACACATCAAACCAAAACCAATTAAAAGATTGGGCATGGTTTCAAACAAAGACAAATTCAAACGTCCACCTAGAGCATCGCGGACTGTCCATGTCTCTGCGTGACTCCGAAAGCTGTAACTGGTGGTTGAAGTTTGCGCAGAGTTCCCAGCTGCGGGCAGATCGATTAAACCTGCTTGTGTCTCGCGTAATAAAAACCGCAAAACCTCATCGGGCGTTTTGCTTTGTGCTTGGGTCAGGATATCGCGGCCTTTGTCATTGGAGGAGCGAACCCAATTGTCTAAATCCGCCACGCTTTTACGTACCTGATCGATACGGCGAGACCAAATAACAAAAACAGTAATTGAGAAAACAAAAATAACAGCAGCGATTAACAGGGGAACCAGTAACTGCTCGAGTTGCGCGAAGTAGGTGTGCATCATGGCGCTATTATCCCGCGCCCAAGCCCCCACTTCGTAAAACGCGTCTACTGCAAGCTTGCAGCAGTACTTCTTTTCTGGGTGCCCAAATCGTTAGATCTTCTCTGGCGCGGGTAAGACCGGTATAAATTAATTCACGGGTGAGAACAGGCGAGTCCTGTGCTGGGACAACAAGCAAAACTTGTTTGAACTCAGACCCTTGAGATTTGTGGACTGTCATGGCGAATACGGTTTCAACGCTGTCTAATCGCGAGGGCACTATCCACCTTACGCTGCCACTCAAGCCAGGGAATGCAACGCGCAAGACGCCGTTGGGTCCGGGCAAACAGATGCCTACGTCTCCATTCATCAACTCAAGTGCATAGTCATTGCGCGTGACCATGATGGGGCGACCCACATACCAAGTAGCAGGGTTAAAACCTAGCGATTTTTCAATTTGCGTGTTGAGCTGAGTAACGCCAAAGGGGCCTTCTCGCACGGCACACAACACAGAAAATTCGCTGAAAGCTTTCAGTAAATCGTTAGCTTGACTGTCTGTACAAGCAGCAGTTTGTCCAGATATTTCTGGACGATGTTCGTTTAAAAGAGATAACCAATGCCGCCAGCCGTGTCGAAGCGCAGGGGTTAACTTTGTGTCGTGCGCGTTAGGCAGTTGTAATCGTGAGACCCGATGCAATGGACTGGTTGATTCTGGGCCTTGCTTGCCCTTGTGTTCTTCAAAGGTGCCGGTCTGCAAGATGCTCAACCAATCAGGCGCAGCATTCCATAAAGATTGAATAGCCCCCGCATTGTTTTGATTTTCTGCATTGACCGCTTGGGCCCATTGGCCAATTCCGCTGGTGGCGTCAAACCGGTGGCTATGTGTCAGTGTGACTGTTTGGGCGCGTAATAGTTCGCCTGTGCATAACTGCGACATCACTGCACCTGCCTCCACAGAAGCCAATTGGTCTTTATCGCCTAGCAAAATCAGTCTGGCTGAGGGTGGGACTGACGCAAGTAGGCGAGCCATCATTTCAAGATCGACCATGGAGGCTTCATCTACCACTACTACATCGGTGGCTAGTTGATGCACGCGTGTGTCACGGCTATTGCTGCGTAATAAACGGTGCAAGGTTTGTGTTTGTGTGGGGATGCTTGACTGCACATCTCCAGGCATTTGNNGTTTGTGTTTGATTGGGTATGCGGGATTGCTCTGCGACGGGCATAAGAGGCAATGCGTTGGCAATCGATTCGGTAAGCCTCGCGGCGGCCTTACCAGTGGGCGCGGCTAAATGAATCTTTAAAGTGTCTAAAGAAGTACGAATCAATAAGGCTAAAAGTTTGACAACCGTGGTTGTTTTGCCTGTGCCTGGACCACCCGTGATTAGCGTGATGCGATTTTTTGTAGCGACTTCGCAAGCAACGCGTTGCATCGATGTGTCTTTTCCAAACAAAGTGTCTAGTTGAGTTTTTAAATCTGCAGGTTCTTTAATAGGCAGATTGATGCGCTGCAGAATATGTTGACGAATACTTTGTTCCGCAGCCCACGCGCGGCGTAAATACAAGCGATCACCTTGCGCATCGTTTACCAAAACCATGGGACTGGAGTCACCCTGTATCCATGGAAGCGATGAGGCACCTGCACTCAAATTGTCAGGTAAAACAGATATTTGTTCATCGTTCCATCCCAATAGTGCATTGGCTTGCGATTGCAAAGCATGGAGGTCTAAGCACGCATGACCTCGTCCCCATTGGTAACTTGTAAGTGCCGCTAACCACAGATGGCGAGGATCATCACTTGCTTGGCGGGTGTTGAAAAAGTTGGCAAGTGAAATATCTAAGCCATTTAGGCCAACAGGTTTATCTAGACCCATTGGCTTATCAAAACTTTTTAAGAGGTCTTTTAAAGCACTCATACGGTAATACCTGCAAACAGGCTGTCTAGCGTTTCGATCAAGGCTCGCGGCGGG
>DDYJ01000206.1:0-2835 GCA_002347905.1 Comamonadaceae bacterium UBA2237
ACGCCGGCGCGATTCAAAGCCTACGGCTGGGATGTGATAGACGCCATCAATGGCCACGACGTTGCCGCGGTGAGCCAAGCCATTGCCAAAGCCAAACACAGCGCCGACAAGCCCACCCTCATCGTCTGCAAAACCAGCATTGGCAAAGGCAGCCCCAACCGCGCCAATACCGCCAAAGCCCACGGCGAGCCTTTGGGCGCAGAAGAGATTGCACTGACGCGCGCAGCCATTGGTTGGGACTTGCCACCTTTCGAGATTCCGCAAGACGTCTACGCCGACTGGAGCGCCATCGCGCGCGGTCAACAAGATGAGGCCGACTGGAACCGCTTGTTTGCGGCCTACAAAAGCGCCCACCCAGATTTGGCCAAAGAGTACGTACGCCGTATGGCGGGTTACTTACCCAAGCATTTCGCACAAACCGTGGTGGACACAGTCATCGGCGCACACACCAAAGCCGAAACAGTAGCCAGCCGCAAAGCGAGCCAACTCGCACTCGAAGCTTTCACTGCCGCCTTGCCTGAATTGCTAGGAGGTAGCGCAGACTTAACCGGTTCAAACCTCACCAACACCAAAAGCACGCCTAGCTTTCGCGTTGACTTAGCGGGAGATGTGGTCACATACCCTAGCGCAGAAGGCCAGAGCACACCCGATGACACAACTGGACGCCACATCAACTACGGCGTACGCGAATTTGGCATGGCTGCGATCATGAATGGCGTTGCCTTGCATGGTGGATTCATTCCTTATGGCGGCACATTCCTGACATTCAGCGACTACTCGCGCAACGCCATNNTGGGCGAAGACGGCCCGACCCACCAATCTATTGAACATGCTGCGTCATTGCGCTTGATTCCCAATCTAGACGTTTGGCGTCCTGCTGACACGGCAGAAACCACGGTTGCATGGGCGGTAGCTTTACAAAACCAACACAAGCCCACCGCCTTGTTACTGAGCCGCCAAAACCTGCCTTACTTGCCCAAAGGTGAAGCGCGCACCAACGCCAGCACTCAAGCTGCGGGCGAGTTCTCTGGTTTGGACGCAATCAATAAAGGGGCTTATGTGTTGTCAGAGCCCAGCGAAGTCGGTATGAACAAGGTTGCGCAAGCCGTCATCGTTGCCACAGGCTCTGAAGTGCAACTCGCCCTCAAAGCGCAAGCCCTCTTGGCTGAGCGCAAGATTGCGGTGCGTGTGGTGTCTATGCCGAGCACCACTACATTTGATCGCCAAAGCGTGGCTTACAAATCTGCTGTTCTGCCAAAAGGCCTGCCACGCGTGGCGGTTGAAATGGGCTCCACCGATGGTTGGTGGAAGTACGGCGTGTCGGCCGTGGTCGGCATCGATACCTACGGCGAATCAGCCCCTGCGGGCGTGCTCTTCAAACACTTTGGCTTTACGCCTGAAAACGTGGCGGATACCGTTCAAAAGGTGCTTGCTAAATAGAAATTGGTTTGGCTGCTGTTAGCTGTTTAAGCGCTAAACCCCAACTAACTTCTGCCTTGCACTTTCAATGAAACCCCATCGTTTTCAAACTAATTTATTTTTAACTTTCTAAGGAAATCGCATGACCATCAAGATTGGTATCAACGGCTTTGGACGCATTGGCCGTATGGTGTTTCGCGCTGCTGCACAAAACTTTTCTGACATTGAAGTGGTGGGTATCAACGACTTACTTGAGCCCGACTACCTAGCCTATATGCTGAAGTACGACAGCGTGCATGGTCGCTTCAAAGGCGAGATTTCAGTCGAAGGCAATACCCTGGTTGTGAATGGCAAAAAAATCCGCTTGACCCAAGAGCGTGACCCCGCCGCCTTGAAGTGGAACGACGTAGGTGCGGACATCGTGGTCGAAGCCACGGGCCTGTTCTTAGACAAAGCCAGTGCTGAAAAACACTTGGTGGCCGGCGCTAAAAAGGTGTTGATGTCTGCGCCTTCTAAAGACGACACGCCCATGTTTGTGTACGGTGTGAACCACACCGCTTACAAAGGCGAGGCCATCATTTCCAACGCGTCTTGCACCACCAACTGTTTGGCGCCCGTTGCCAAAGTGTTGAACGACAAATGGGGCATCAAACGCGGCCTGATGACGACTGTGCATGCAGCTACTGCCACCCAAAAAACCGTAGATGGCCCCAGCAACAAAGACTGGCGTGGTGGACGTGGCATTTTGGAAAACATCATTCCTTCGAGTACCGGTGCTGCCAAAGCCGTGGGCGTGGTGATTCCTGCGCTCAACAAAAAGCTCACGGGTATGTCTTTTCGCGTGCCTACGTCGGACGTATCGGTAGTCGACCTCACCGTTGAATTGAGCAGCTCAGCAACCTACGCTGAAATTTGCGCCGAAATGAAGTCGCAAAGCCAAGGCGCCTTGAAAGGCGTCTTGGGTTATACCGAAGACAAAGTGGTCGCCACCGATTTCCGTGGCGAGCCATGCACCAGTGTGTTTGACGCAGATGCTGGCATTGCTTTGGACACCACCTTCGTGAAGGTTGTAAGCTGGTACGACAACGAATGGGGCTATTCCAACAAGTGCCTGGAGATGGTGCGCGTCATCGCCAAATAATTGGTTTTTGCGCCATTAGGTGCATTTCTTGCTTTGTTTTGGTGCTTTTTTGGGTTTTGGCTCAAAAAAAGCACCAATAACAATCAAATACCCAAGGAATTCACGATGGACGCACAAAAACAGGGCGCCGATGCACTATTTATTTTGCTCGGGGCCATCATGGTTCTCGCCATGCATGCGGGCTTTGCCTTTTTAGAACTCGGCACCGTTCGCAAAAAAAACCAAGTCAATGCGCTGGTAAAAATTTTGGTGGACTTTTGCATGTCCACGCTGGC
>DDYJ01000206.1:2854-3753 GCA_002347905.1 Comamonadaceae bacterium UBA2237
GGCGGTATTGCCGAGCGCGCCAAATTTTGGCCCCAGCTCATAGCAACCGCCGTCATCGTCGGCTTTGTTTACCCCTTCTTTGAAGGCATCGCCTGGAACCAACATTTCGGCTTTCAGGCCTGGATCAAATCCCTAACCGGAGACGAGTTCCATGACTTTGCGGGCTCTGTCGTTGTGCATGCTGTTGGCGGTTGGTTAGCTTTACCCGCCGTGCTCTTGCTAGGCGCAAGAAGCAACCGCTACCGCAAAGACGGCGCTATTTCCGCGCATCCGCCCTCGAGCATTCCATTCTTAGCTTTGGGTGCATGGATTCTCATCGTTGGTTGGTTCGGCTTTAACGTGATGAGCGCGCAAACCCTAGACAAAATCTCAGGCCTAGTCGCACTCAACTCACTGCTGGCCATGGTCGGTGGCACCTTGGTCGCATTGGTATTAGGCAAAAACGACCCTGGCTTTGTCCACAACGGCCCCTTGGCTGGTTTAGTCGCAGTCTGCGCTGGCTCTGACGTCATGCACCCCATGGGCGCCTTGGTAGTCGGCGCAGTTGCTGGCGCCATCTTTGTAGGCATGTTCACGTTGACCCAAAACAAATGGCGCATCGACGACGTCTTAGGCGTTTGGCCCTTGCATGGTTTGTGTGGAACTTGGGGCGGCATTGCTGCAGGAATTTTCGGCACCGAAGCATTCGGCGGCATAGGCGGCGTCAACCTGACCGCGCAATTAGCAGGCACCGTCATGGGTGCAACTTGGGCGTGTATTGCTGGCTTCGTGGTTTATGGCGTGTTAAAACTCACAACGGGTCTGCGCATGAGCCAAGAAGACGAATACGAAGGCGCAGACCTAGCCATCCACAAAATCAGCGCCTCACCAGAACGCGAAGCAAGCTGGTAACTGAAGCA
>DDYJ01000206.1:3816-4027 GCA_002347905.1 Comamonadaceae bacterium UBA2237
ATAAGAAACGACTGCTTGTTTGGTGATAGGTTAGTTTCGGTTCGGGACTCCATCGCTTTTTTATTGTGTTTTAAGGAGTCCCTTTCATGGGCAACAAACTGTACGTCGGCAACCTGCCGTATTCTGTACGCGACAGCGATCTTGAACAGTCTTTTGGACAGTTCGGTGCTGTTACAAGCGCCAAAGTCATGATGGAGCGCGATACCGGTCG
>DDYJ01000206.1:4058-7508 GCA_002347905.1 Comamonadaceae bacterium UBA2237
CGTCCCATGGAGCCACGTCCTCCCCGCACTGGTGGCGGTGGTGGTTACGGCGGTGGTGGTGGCGGCGGCTACGGTGGTGGCAGTCGTGAAGGCGGCGGCGGCGGTTTCCGTAGCCCCTACGGTGGCGGTGGCCGCAGTGGTGGTGGTGGCGGCGGTCGTGAAGGCGGCGGCGGTCGTGAAGGCGGTGGCGGCGGTGGTCGCGGCGGCTTTGGCGGCGGTGGCAACAGCTACTAAGCAACCCTTTGCGCTCTAAGCGCAAACATCAAAAGGCTCCTCAGGGAGCCTTTTTTGTTGGCCGCGGCATGATTACGCCTTTGACTCGGCCTTGTAGCTGCATGACTTGCGACAAGTTGTCATAGTGCATCCAGTCCGCTGTGAATCGGTCGCCGTTATCGCGTGTCATCTCAACTGGCAAATGGGTTTTGATCACTTCCGTATTGGCAAACAAATGCAAAAACTCGCTGCGAATTTCGCTACGTGGGAAAACCGTACCCTTTGAATTGACATAACGTTCGCGCACGATTTTCGCTTTTTCAAACAGCTGCGCTTCTGAACCATCGGCGTTAATCAAGCCACGTTGTGCAACCGCTACCGTGATCTGCCCTTGTGGATTAAGGGAACGGATACGGGGCTGGTCTACTTCTACCGTATCGGTGTCTGGATAGTGTCTGCCTTGCACGCCAAACATTTCGCTTTTTAACTTACCTTCGGCATTAAAAACTTTGACTGAAAAGTCTTTCATGAAGTAGTCTGGCACGTGGCGTTTGGGAGCCGCCTCTTCGGCTGGGGCGATCACGGGCGTGTTGCGCACCAACCAGTAAGTACCCATCGCCATGATGGACATTAAAAACAAGGGCAAGTAAACCGCCATGCGGTCCCACGCGCGTCGCACGCGCATCCACCACGCACGCATGACCACCATGCTCATCGCAAAGCGTCTTTCAACATCCGGTCGTAGTGTCCGTTCGCAGTTAACAAGAGGTCGCATACTTCGCGCACCGCTCCATGCCCACCTTCTACATGCGTCACGTAATGCGCACGTGCTTTGACCTCGTGGTGTGCATTGGCCGGGGCGAATGCAATCGCTGCACGCGTCATGACTGCAAGGTCAGGCCAATCGTCGCCCATATGTGAGGCTTGCGACCAATCGAATCCCAATTGCGTAAGCATCTTTTGCGCTGCGGGGGCTTTGTCTATGGTTCCGAATATGGCGTGTTGTATGCCTAAGTCGGAAAGGCGCTTGCGCAAAGCCGCACTATCTCGCCCAGTGATAACGGCGGGCGTAATGCCCGCCTCCTGTAGCGCTTTGAGTCCATGTCCATCTAATGTAGAAAAGCGTTTGATCGTCTCGCCCTGCTCTGTAAATAACAAGCCGCCATCGGTAAAAACGCCATCGACATCAAAAAAAGCAAC
The DNA here is from genome assembly GCA_002347905.1 of Comamonadaceae bacterium UBA2237. Taxonomy (GTDB): domain Bacteria; phylum Pseudomonadota; class Gammaproteobacteria; order Burkholderiales; family Burkholderiaceae_C; genus Limnohabitans. The sequence continues at coordinate 5,472 of DDYJ01000206.1, forward strand.
TCGGATGTTTTTTGCGCGCCCTAAAACCTCAGCAGGAAATATAGGGTGTGACATCAAATAACTTTCGCACGCATCAAGTCGTTGCTGTTAATGGCACCACACAATGCGTCATGCTCGTCTACCACCAACACACTGGTAATGCGGTGCTCTTCCATCAACTCTGCCGCCTCTACCGCCAGCGCTGTGTGCTTGAGGGTGCGGGGGTTGGGATGCATCACTTGCGCGGCAGTGAGTGCGCGTAAGTCAGCGCCTTTTTCTACCAAGCGTCGTAAATCACCGTCGGTAAAAACGCCCACAACTTTTTTATTCGCATCTACAACCGCTGATGCGCCCAATCCTTTTGCGCTCATCTCGCGCATGAGTTCACTCAAAAGGGTATCTGGTGAAACACTAGGCACATCGTCGCCGGTTCGCATGAGGTCCGACACAAAGGTCAATAAACGACGCCCCAACATGCCTCCGGGATGTGATCGTGCAAAGTCTTCTGGTTTGAATCCACGCGCATCCAACAAGGCAACCGCCAATGCGTCACCCATTGCAATTTGCGCAGTGGTGCTAGCCGTTGGCGCTAAATTAAGCGGGCAAGCTTCCTTGTCCACACCACAGTCAAGTACAAGGTCTGCGTGGTTTGCCAAGGTCGATTGCAAACCACCGGTCATCGCAATCAACGGAACGCCTTGGCGCTTGAGCACAGGCAAGATGGCGGCTAACTCGTCACTTTCACCGCTATTGGAAATAGCTAGCACCACGTCTGTATCGCGCACCATGCCTAAGTCACCGTGGCTGGCTTCACCTGGGTGCACAAACATCGCCGGCGTTCCGGTGGACGCCAAAGTAGCGGCGATCTTTCGGCCAATATGGCCACTCTTACCCATGCCCATCACCACAACATGGCCCGTTGTTTTAAGCAGCATATGCACGGCTTTGACAAAGCTGGGAGTCAAACGTTTTTTGATTTGCAACAGCGCTTGGGCTTCAATGTCCAAGGTTTCATGCGCCAATTGCAAAATGCGCGCATCGTTTGGCGCTAATAATTTGGCGGCGGCTGGTTGTTTTAGAGTCATCTTGGCATTTTAGGTGGCGTGGGTGATGTATCCACACAGTTAGCTATCGGGCAATTTTCAAGCAAGTAGATGCCTTATTTACCGATACAGAAACTCGAAAATATCACGCCCAGCAAGTCGTCTGAAGAAAACTCGCCAGTAATCGTATTGAGGGCGTTTTGCGATAAGCGTAGCTCTTCTGCTAATACATCCAGCGCCGGCGATTTTTGCGCGAGATGCGCCTGCGCGATTTCAAAATGTGTGTGTACTTCATCTAAGGCTTGCACGTGTCTTGCACGTGCCATGTAAAGGCCTTCGCTGGCACCGCCCTGCCAGCCCGCAATGCGCAGTAATTCTTGGCGCAATGTGTCTAAACCGAAACCCGTTTTTGCAGAGAGGTGTATTTGACGTATCGCTTCGCTTTGTAAGTTTGTAAGTTGCGTGATCTCAGGTCCGTCCTCTTTGGCAGTAACTTCGCCCAACGCATCGGCTTTGTTCCAGATATGCAAAACTGGAATATGTTTTGGAAGACTGGTCGATAGCGTTTTGCTAATTTCTGCATCCGCCGCTTGGTAAAGCACCTCGTCTTTGCGCAACACATCGTGCACAAACAACACCGCATCGGCACCTTCAATATGTCGCCATGCGCGATCAATGCCAATGCGCTCTACTTCATCGGTTTCTTGTTTTTCGCGTAAGCCGGCTGTGTCAACCACATGCACCGGAACACCATCGATCTGTATGGTTTGTTGCACGGCGTCTCTTGTCGTACCCGCAATCGGTGTCACGATGGCCAATTCGGCACCTGCCAACGCGTTGAGCAAAGAGCTCTTGCCTGCATTGGGCTGCCCAGCGATCACCACGCGCATACCTTCGCGTAATAACGCGCCTTGTTGTGTTTTTTTCAAGACGCGCGCAAGGTTGTCCTGCAGACGAGACAGCTGTCCTCTGGCATCGGCCTGTTGCAAGAAGTCAATTTCTTCTTCTGGAAAAT
>DDYJ01000204.1:0-1063 GCA_002347905.1 Comamonadaceae bacterium UBA2237
ACCGTGCTGCTGGACTTCAGTAGCAGCGCCCAGTTTGTCAAAGGCCACATACAAAACGCTTGGTGGGTGTTGCGCAGTGAACTCAAACAAAGTCTCATCGCCGCGCACAAAGGCCACCGTTATGTGCTGACTTGCCATAACGGAAACGCCTCCCGCTATGCAGCACACGATGTCAAAGCCTTGTCCAAAGCGGGTGTAGAAGTCGTCTGGCTCGAGGGTGGAAACACCGCATGGGCTGCTGCTGGCAACACCTTGCAAACCGGCGACCGCCAAATGGCTGTCGAACGTATAGACCGTTACCGCCGTCCTTACGAAGGCACCGACAACGCTGCCGCTGCGATGCAAGCCTACTTAGATTGGGAGTTCGGCTTAGTCGAACAACTGGGGCGCGACGGCACGCATCACTTCCGCGTCATCTAAACTTCACCTTTTACAGAAAATCACTATGGCACGCACTGTTCAATGCATCAAACTCGGCACCGAAGCGGAAGGCCTCGACTTTCCACCTTACCCTGGCGACTTGGGCAAAAAATTATGGGAAAACGTCAGCAAGCAAGCTTGGGCGGAATGGATGAAACAGCAAACCATGCTGGTCAATGAAAACCGCTTGAACTTGGCAGACCAGCGCGCCCGCGAATACCTCAAACGCCAGATGGAAAAACATTTCTTTGGCGATGGTGCAGACGCGGTGCAGGGCTATGTTCCGCCGCCAAGCGCCTAATCATTCATCACCGCAAGTCGCCTGTGTCATCGGGGCCGGAATCTCCGGCTCTAGTGCAGCGCGCGCGCTAGCAGAACTTGGCTGGCAAGTCACTGTCATAGACTCCGGCCACTTTGGCGCCTCTACCCTACCCGTTGGGCTGATATCGCCGCACACTTCCAAAGACGATGGACCGCTCTCCCAACTCTCGCGTATCGGGATGGAGCGCATGCAGCTCGCTATGCGCACCTATTTATTAGAGGGCGTCGATTGGTCTCCTAGTGGTGTGATGACTTATCCGCGCACGGGGCCCGTCTCTGCTGCAAATACGACTTGGCACCCTGATGCGGCTTGGATCAAACC
>DDYJ01000204.1:1107-2452 GCA_002347905.1 Comamonadaceae bacterium UBA2237
CTGATGGCACAAACACCACAAGCGCCCTTTCCCCCAAAACCGATCAACGGACGTGGCAGTTTGGTTCCGAACGTTCCCACGCGAGAGGGTGACGCTTGGTTTTTAGGCTCGACTTATGACCGCACCCACCCCCATTTGGGTATTACCGAAGAAGACCATGCTTTCAACCTAAATCGGCTCTCTGAGCTTTTTCCAGACACCGCCAAAGCACTGGCCCAAGTTGACGCTAAAGATGTGGGCGGTTGGGTTGGCGTGCGTTGCACCTTGCATGATCGCCTGCCCTTGGTAGGCCCAGTCGCGGGCGCACCGGCAGGTTTGTGGATTCATACCGCCATGGGTTCACGTGGGCTGACATTAGGGCTTTTGTGCAGTGAAATTTTGGTCGCCCAAATGGCAGGGCAACCCATGCCAGTGAATGATCGCTTATTGCGTGCAATCTCCTCGCATCGGTTTGCAGACAGAGCACGGTCTAAGATGCTACGCACATGAACCCGACCCCATCCCCAACATCAGACGCAGACGAAATTGCGCCTCCTGCCCCCGTTTCCTTCGTCGAGGCCTTCTGGTTCTGGCTCAAACTAGGTTTCATCAGTTTTGGGGGACCTACCGGCCAAATTTCCATCATGCACCAAGAGTTGGTAGAGCAACGTCGGTGGATTTCTGAAAAAAGGTTTTTGCATGCCTTGAATTACTGCATGGTTTTGCCAGGGCCCGAGGCACAACAGCTGGTGACCTATATCGGTTGGCTGATGCACAAGCGCTGGGGAGGAATAGTTGCAGGCGCTTTATTTGTATTGCCTTCTTTGATTTTGTTAATCGCCTTATCTTGGGTCTACATCGCCTTTGGAGACGTTCCTGTGATCGCCGGATTGTTCTACGGCATCAAGCCTGCTGTGACCGCCATCGTCGTGCAAGCCGCCCACCGCATCGGCTCGCGCGCACTGCAAAACAAGGTGATGTGGGGTATCGCGGGGGCATCTTTTGTCGCCATCTTTGCTTTAGATGCGCCGTTCCCATGGATTGTTGGAATAGCAGCTTTGGCCGGCTTTATAGGCGGAAAGATCTCGCCCGAAACTTTCAGAATTGGCGGCGGCCACGGCAGTAAAAAAGCCTCCTGGGGGCCGGCTTTGATAGACGACCACACGCCAACACCCGTTCACGCCAAGTTCACTATGCCAGGCTTTGTGCAGGTGCTGTTGGTTGGCGCCGTTTTGTGGGCTATTCCTATTGCGCTTTTGAACGCCAGTTTCGGCTGGGATCACACCTACACCCAAATGGCATGGTTCTTCACCAAAGCCGCTTGGCTCACTTTTGGTGGTGCCTACGCAGTGTTGCCGTATGTCTA
>DDYJ01000204.1:2505-4190 GCA_002347905.1 Comamonadaceae bacterium UBA2237
TGATCATGGTGGTGGCCTTTGTGGCTTTTGTGGGGGGCTATGCCAAAGCTTTGCTGGGACCGGAGAGTCAATTTTTAGCAGGGGCTTTGGCCGCTTGCTTGGTCACTTGGTTTACCTTTTTGCCCTCTTTCATCATGATTTTGGCGGGTGGGCCCTTTATTGAGAGCACCCACAACGATTTGAAATTCACTGCACCTTTGAGCGCCATCACCGCAGCAGTGGTGGGGGTTGTTCTCAATTTGGCGCTGTTTTTTAGCTACCACTTGCTGTGGCCACAAGGCTTTTCTGGCGTATTCGACTGGGTTAGCGCCTTGATGGCATTGGGCGCCGCGGTCGCACTATTTCAGCTTAAACGCCCCGTGATGCATGTGATTGCAGCATGTGCAGTCGTAGGTTTGGCGCTCTCGCTTATTCTCTAAAAGCATATATGTACAACCAATAAATCGTTGGTTTTTGCATAAGGCGCTCTATGATCGTCCTCTTATGCATGAATTTGGCTTCATATTTGCTGGTTTTTTTGTCGGTCTCGTTGTTGGCCTAACCGGCGTGGGTGGTGGTTCTTTGATGACCCCCATTTTGATTTTTTTCTTTGGAATCAAGCCCTACTTGGCCGTCGGTACAGACTTGCTCTTTGCCGCCTTCACCAAAGGCGCTGGCACGCTCAGTTTGGCTCAGCAACGCTTGGTGCCTTGGCGCGTGGTGTTCACGCTTTGCGCTGGCAGTTTGCCAGCCTCTGCCATCACACTTTGGGTTCTGCACGAAGTAGGCCCCGCTGAACCTGCTGTTCAGCAAGTCATGAAATCCACCTTGGGTATCGCCCTCCTGCTAACCGCCATGGCCATGCTCTACAAGGCAATTCGTGGAAAAAAAGCCCCAAAATCCCTGGCACAAGAGGCCATAGAAAACGCCACCCGACCCCGCCACTGGGCTTTGCCCGTGTTTTTTGGCGCTGTCATCGGCACACTTGTAACGCTTACCTCTGTTGGAGCAGGCGCAATAGGTGTCACCGTCTTGATGATTTTGTATCCCCAATTGCCACTGTCGCGCATTGTTGCCAGCGACATCGCTTATGCCGTACCGCTGACTTTGGTTGCCGGTTTAGGCCATGCGTCCATGGGTTCAGTGGATTGGTCGTTGCTCTCGTTGTTGTTGGCAGGCTCGCTACCCGGCATTTGGATTGGTTCCCGCTTGGTGCACAAAGCACCTGAGCGCTTCATCCGTTCCGTTCTTTCTGTTTTGCTGGCTTGGGCTGGCAGCAAACTCGTTTTTGCTTAATTATTTATGTACCAATACACCGAATTTGATAAGGCGTTTGTGCAAGCCCGGGCTGCGCAATACCGCGACCAGCTAACACGCAACTTGGCTGGGGAACTTGCCGATGATGAATTTCGTCCTCTGCGTTTGCAAAACGGTTGGTATATCCAACGCTATGCACCCATGTTGCGTGTGGCGGTACCTTACGGCGAACTCAATAGCCAGCAGCTGCGTGTGCTGGCCAAAATCGCCCGCGAATACGACACGCCATCGGCTGAACTTATCCAGTTCGCCCAAGATGAACAGGACAAAATCAGCGGTATTTCTGCCCCATCTTTAACCACCAACTACGGCCACTTCACCACGCGCCACAACGTTCAGTTCAATTGGATTCCGTTAGAAAAAAGCGCAGACGTGATGGATTTACTCGC
>DDYJ01000204.1:4209-10053 GCA_002347905.1 Comamonadaceae bacterium UBA2237
AGCGACGAGCGCGCAGGCATCGCGGTAGATGAAGCTGTCGACCCCCGTCCTTATGCGGAAATTTTGCGCCAATGGAGCACCTTGCACCCTGAGTTCGCCTACCTGCCTCGCAAGTTCAAAATCGCCATCACGGGATCCGTTGAAGATCGCGCGGCCATTGCATGGCACGACGTCGGTTTGCGCGTTGTACACAACGAAGATGGTGAAGTTGGATTTAAAGTTTTAGTAGGCGGCGGCATGGGTCGCACGCCAACAATTGGCTCGGTCATTCGCGAGTTCCTACCGTGGAACCAAATCATCAACTATCTAGAAGCTGTCGTTCGCGTCTACAACGCATGGGGCCGTCGCGACAACATCTACAAAGCACGCATCAAAATTTTGGTCAAAGCTCAAGGCCAAACCTATTTTGATGAAGTGGAAGCCGAGTACCAACGCATCTTGAACGACGGCGCCCACCACACCATTCCAGACCACGAACTCGAACGCGTACGTGCCTGTTTTGTGGCACCACCCATCGATGTCGTCAGCGAAGCAGCGCAGCGTGATGCTGAACAAGCACTTCTGACACAAGCCCGCAGTGACAAAGCCTTTGCACGCTGGTTACAACAAAACGTCACTAGTCATCAAAACCCTGGCTTACGCGTTGTCACCCTGTCATTCAAACGTTTGGGCCAAGCCCCTGGTGACGCAACAGCTGACCAACTCGACACCGCAGCCGCATTGGCAGAGCAATTTAGCGCGGGTGAAGTGCGCGTCAACCATGACCAAAACTTAGTGCTTCCATGGGTGCGCATCGACCAACTCGCCAGCCTCTGGCAAGCAGCACGTGCAGCAGGTTTTGCTACTCCCAATGTGCATTTACTCACCGACATGATCGCTTGCCCTGGCGGGGACTACTGCGCTTTAGCCAATGCTCGGTCCTTACCTATTGCAGCCGCTATCACGCAGCGGTACCAAGACCTTGACGAATTATTTGACCTAGGCGAGATTGATCTGCACATCAGCGGCTGCATCAACTCCTGCGGTCACCACCACAGCGGACACATCGGTATTTTGGGCGTGGACAAAGACGGCCAAGAGTGGTACCAAGTGACTTTGGGCGGATCAGATGGTTCGTCTTTAAATGGCGATGCAAAAGCAGGCAAAGTCGTCGGCCCTTCCTTTGCAGCTAACGAAGTTGTCGACGTGATTGAAGCGGTTTTGGATGTTTACACCGAAAAACGAATTGCTGGCGAACACTTTGCCCGCACCCTTGAGCGCGTGGGCTTCGACACTTTCAAGACAGCAGCCAATGCGGTCCGACACACCACCGCCCGTGCTGCGGCCTGATTTACCCAAGCCATTCCTACCCCAGGCCATCGCTTACAAAACGCCAACCCATTCAATCGCTTTTTAGATATATCAATGCAATTTATTTCATCCATCGAGCACAGTACAGCCGCTGCTGGTCTTGCATTGGCCAATGACGTCGACGCACATACCGTGTCAATAGAAGGCGTGCAACGCATCGATCTGCACTTTCCCAAGTTCACAGATGGTCGCGCATTCAGCCAAGCCTTTGTTTTGCGCCGCCGCGGTTTTGAAGGTGATATCCGCGCGCACGGCGATGTACTGATTGACCAATTGGTGCAAATGCAACGTAGCGGTTTTTCTAGTGTGGTGTTACGCGATGACCAAAATGCCGAGCACGGCAAAAAACTACTGTCGCATTACGCGTCGTTCTACCAAGGTGACGCGGTACATCCACAACCGCACTTCGCAAAGGAAGTGGCATGAGCGCTATCGAATTAAACGCACGCGCAAGTAGCAACTTTGCAGAAAAATTAGCAGAGACGCAAGCTCTGCTGCAACGTGCAGCCAAAGAATTCAGCCCCGTCACACAAGCATCTAGCTTAGGCGCTGAAGACGTGGTTATCACCCACTTGATCAACAGTTTGCAGTTGCGCATTCCTGTCTTCGTTTTAGAAACAGGTGCCTTGCACTACGAAACTTTGGCGTTGCTAGAGCGCACACAAGCCCATTCGCAAAGCGATATCCACGTTTACCGCCCTGAGCATTCCAGCGTGTTGCAATTCATCCGCAAGCAAGGTCAAGACGCTATTTTCAAAAGCATAGACCAGCGCAAAGCCTGCTGCCATATTCGCAAGATGGANNCAAGCGCGTGCCGAAGTGCCATTGATCGACTTCTCCGAAGAAGCCAAAGTCTCTGACGCTGACAACAAATCTCCCAGCCGTGGGCTCGTCAAATTCAACCCACTCGCCAACTGGACGTGGGGCGATGTGTGGCACTACATCGCCCTCAATAAAGTGGACTACAACCCACTGCACGACGCCTTTTTTCCCAGCATCGGTTGTGCACCCTGCACACGCGCTATTTCTTTAGGCGAAGACTTCCGCGCCGGACGTTGGTGGTGGGAAGAAGAGACCGCCAAAGAATGCGGTCTGCATGTGAAAGAAAGTTAAACCATGAATGCTCTAACAAAACCTGAAATGCACGCACTCAGTAATTCACACCTCGACGCACTTGAGGAGGAAACCATCTTCATCTTGCGCGAAGTCGCCGCTGTCTTTGAACGCCCAGCGCTTTTATTCTCAGGCGGAAAAGATTCGTTGGTGATGCTCAAGTGCGCAGAAAAAGCATTTGGTGCAGGCCGATTGCCTTACCCACTTTTGATGATCGATACAGGACATAACTTCAAAGAAGTCACTGACTTCCGAGATTTGCGCGCCAAAGAATTAGGCGCTGAATTGATTGTGCGTAATGTCGAAGATTCAATGAAACGCGGCACAGTGCGCCTTGCCCATGCAGGCGAAAGTCGCAATGTGCACCAGTCAGTCACCTTGCTGGAGGCGATTGAAGAGTTTCGTTTTGATGCATTGATAGGTGGTGCGCGCCGCGATGAAGAAAAAGCCCGTGCCAAAGAGCGCATCTTCAGCCACCGCGACAGCTTTGGCCAATGGCAACCCAAATCACAACGCCCCGAGTTGTGGACGCTGTTCAACACACGCTTACAACCTGGCGAACACTTCCGCGTCTTCCCTATTTCAAACTGGACAGAACTCGATGTCTGGCAATACATCGACAGAGAGAACATCGCTTTGCCTTCCATCTATTACACACATAAACGCGAAGTAGTAGACCGTCGCGGTTTGTTGGTGCCTGTTACACAGCTGACACCACCCAAAGAAGATGAAAAAGTACAAGTGCGTGATGTGCGTTTTCGCACGGTAGGAGACATCACTTGCACCTGCCCTGTAGAAAGCTTGGCGGCTACACCCGAAGACATTGTTTTAGAAACCTTGGCCGCTGATGTGAGTGAGCGCGGCGCCACGCGCATGGACGACAAAACATCTGATGCCTCCATGGAAAAACGTAAGAAGGACGGTTATTTCTAATGAACGCTTCCACCCTAACAAACACCAGCAACGCATTGCGCTTCATTACCTGTGGCTCTGTGGATGATGGCAAGAGCACATTGATCGGACGCTTACTAGTCGACACCAAAGCTGTGTTACAAGACCACTTAGCTGGGGTACAACGTGCAGGCGTCACCGATTTGGCATTGCTCACCGACGGATTAAGCGCAGAGCGCGAGCAAGGTATCACCATCGATGTCGCCTACCGCTATTTCAGTACCGAAGCACGTAAATTCATCATTGGTGATGCTCCTGGCCACGAGCAATACACCCGCAATATGGTGACCGCTGCTTCTAGCGCTGACGCTGCGGTTGTCTTAGTCGACGCTATCAAGCTAGATTGGAAAAATCCAGCGCTCGAGTTGTTACCGCAAACCCGTCGCCACGCATTGCTCGTCAATCTCTTGCGCGTTCCTTCCATCGTATTTGCCATCAACAAACTCGACGCAGTGGACGACCCAGGCTTGGCATTTGTCAATATCTCGAATGCACTTCGTAAATTTGCTGAACAAGCGCACATCGCCATTACCGCCATGGTTCCCATCTCTGCGTTAAAAGGTTTCAACGTAGTCGACGCCGCTCAACCCGGTTGGTGCGGATACAAGGGCCCCCACTTACTGGACATTTTGGAAGGCTTACCCACAACACCAGCTGAAGAACACGTTGCATTCAGTTTTCCTGTGCAATGGGTAGAAAAATTCCATGATTCCAACGTCACCACACAAGGCCGTCGTGTCTTTTGGGGTCGCGTCGGTACCGGCAGCGTATCTGTGGGGCAAACTGTGTCAGTTTTCCCCAGCGGACAAACTGCCGTGGTCGCACAGGTGATGAGCGCCACCCGCCAAAGCCTCCCATCCATAAGTGGNNTTTATTGGGCCCTGCATGGCCACCGTTGGGTCAAAGCCAAAGTTCAACGCGTCGTCCACCGCTTAAACGTCAACACTTTGGAAGAAGAAAACGCCAGCGAACTGCCACCGAACGCCATTGGCCATGTGACCCTTGCCTTGCAACAACCCTTGGTGACGCTTCCCTACACACAATCACGCACTTTGGGCGCATTGGTTTTGGTAGATACCGCCAGCCACAAGACCTCAGCCGCAGTATTGGTTCGCTGACAGCATATCGAAACTAAAAATCAAAGCTGTTTAAAATATCGCTTTTCGCCCGCAATCACGCTAAAAAGACTCCACTACTATGACGCACGTTGTCACCGAAGCCTGTATCCAATGCAAATACACCGACTGTGTGGACGTTTGTCCCGTCGATTGCTTCCGCGAAGGCCCTAATTTCCTAACGATAGACCCTGATGAGTGCATCGACTGTGCGGTCTGCATTCCAGAATGTCCCGTCAACGCCATCTATGCAGAAGAAGACGTCCCTGCTGACCAACAGCATATGACCGCTCTTAACGCTGAGTTGTCTCTGATTGGCTGGCCCAGCATCACCAAGCGTAAAACGCCTTTGCCAGAAGCCGATGACTGGAAAGATCGCACCGGCAAACTCGCTGAACTAAAGCGTTAAAACTGCAAGCGCATTTATATCCATGCGCACGATTGAAACCGACGCCTTCATCATTGGCGCAGGACCTGTTGGCTTATTCCAAGCTTTCCAACTGGGTCTTCAAGATATTCGATGCCATATCGTCGATGCGTTGCCGCATGTCGGCGGTCAATGCCAAGAACTCTACGCAGATAAACCTATCTACGACATTCCTGGCGTTCCGGTGTATTCCGGCGCTGAGTTGATCGCCAATCTTCAAAAACAAGTTCAACCTTTTCAGCCTACATTGCACTTGGGCCAACTAGTTTCCGAATGCAAGCCGCAAGCTGACGGACGCTTTGCGTTAACCACCACCAGCGGTACACAATTTCTAAGTAAGACTGTTTTTATTGCAGCAGGTGTTGGTGCATTTCAACCACGTCCTTTGATGGTCGAAGGCGCCTCCAGACTTGAGGGCACATCCATACATTACGGCCCTTCGTTCTCACAAGACATATCTGGCAAAGATATTTTGGTGATTGGACAAGATGCAGACGCAATTTCTGCAGCCCTCTCTCTTGCTAACTCCTACAAATCTGCGCGAACCGTTACATTGATGCACAGGCGTGATGTTTTTGATGCGTCCGATGAACTCGTGCAAGCAATGCGCGACGCTGTTAGGTCTGGCAAGTTGCATCTGCAAATTGGCCAATTAACGGCCCTAAATGCAAATAAAAAAGCGCTGGAAAACGTGACGATTGCGACTACCGATGGCAAATCCATTGAACGCCCTATCCATCACATCGTGGCCTTTTTAGGCATCTCCCCCAAATTAGGCCCCATAGCCCAATGGGAGCTTGCCATGCAACGCAAGCAACTGGAAGTGAATACTGCGGATTTCTGTACCTCAACAAAAGGCATCTTTGCCGTGGGCGATATCAACACCTA
>DDYJ01000170.1:0-1264 GCA_002347905.1 Comamonadaceae bacterium UBA2237
CAGGCGGCTTGACCGATGCCCATGCGTTCGCTGGCAAAGATGCCATTTTGAGCGGCCCGGCCGGCGGTATCGTGGGGATGGCGCGCACAGCGCAAGCGGCTGGGCACGACAAAGTCATTGGTTTTGACATGGGCGGCACTTCTACCGATGTCTCGCATTTCGCAGGTTCGTTCGAGCGTGAGTTTGAAACCCAAGTAGCTGGCGTGCGGATGCGCGCACCGATGATGAGTATTCACACCGTGGCGGCAGGCGGGGGATCCATCTTGCGCTTTGATGGTGCCCGTATGCGTGTCGGGCCACAGAGCGCTGGAGCCAACCCAGGGCCTGCAAGTTACAGGCGTGGGGGTCCCTTAGCCGTGACTGACGCAAACGTGTTGCTCGGGAAAATTCAACCCCATTACTTTCCGCATGTGTTTGGTCCCCAAGCCAATGAGCCCCTCAACAGAGAAGTGGTACAGCAGCAGTTCAATGCCTTGGCTAAAGATATGCAACGACCAGCTGAAGCCATTGCCGAAGGGTTTGTGCACATTGCGGTGCAGCAAATGGCCAACGCCATAAAAAAAATCTCGGTGGCCCGTGGCTATGACGTGACACGCTACACCTTGCAATGCTTTGGCGGTGCAGGCGGACAACACGCGTGCTTGGTGGCTGATGCACTGGGCATGACGCGCGTCTTGGTGCATCCTATGGCCGGTGTGCTATCTGCATACGGTATGGGCTTGGCTGATCAAAATGTGATGCGCGAGCAGGCCATTGAGAAGTTGTTGAACTCTGAAGTTCTGTCTGATCTTCAACAGACAATAGATGCGCTGACATTGGCTGCGAAGGCCGAGTTCAGCCAACAAGCAGTCACTTCTTCTGATTTAGAAATCCATCAACGCGTACACGTCCGCTACCAAGGCAGCGACGCTGCGTTAGTAGTGCCTTTGGGAAGTTTGCAAGAAATTCAGCAAGCTTTCGAGAAAGCCTACCAACAGCGGTTTTCTTTTTTAATGGCGAATAAGCCCTTGATGGTGGAAGCGGTCTCTGTTGAGGTCTTGCTCAAAGGCGAGGCATTAGCAGAGCAAGCGCACGCATTACACCCGTTGAGAGATGTGCCAAGACGTGAAACTGTGAAGGTGTACGCCAATGGTGAATGGCGCGATGCCGCCTTGGTCGTACGCGAAGACCTGCGTCCTGGAGACTTGTTGCAAGGTCCTGCCATCATTGCTGAGAAAAATGCCACCACCGTGATCGAGCCTGGTTGGCAAGCGCGTGTGTCTGC
>DDYJ01000170.1:1369-3218 GCA_002347905.1 Comamonadaceae bacterium UBA2237
AAAGAGCGTTTAGATTTTTCGTGTGCATTGTTTGATGCGCATGGCAATTTGATCGCAAACGCGCCGCATATGCCTGTGCACTTGGGTTCCATGGGCGAGAGCATCAAGACGGTGATTCGCGAAAACGCCAATACCATGCAAGAAGGCAACGTTTATGTGTTGAATGATCCGTACCACGGGGGGACGCATTTGCCAGACATCACCGTCATCACGCCTGTGTACTTGGAAGGTTCTAAGACGCCAGACTTTTATGTGGGCTCTCGCGGTCACCATGCTGATATCGGTGGTGTGACACCTGGATCGATGCCGCCGTTCTCTACCCGTATCGAAGAAGAAGGCGTGCAAATCAACAATGTGTTGTTGGTGGAGCGAGGCGTATTGCTAGAGACGGAAATGGTGGCTTTGCTGCAAAGCGGCCAATACCCCAGTCGTAACCCATCACAAAACATGGCGGACTTGAAAGCCCAAATTGCTGCCAACGAAAAAGGCGTGCAAGAGTTGCGCAAGATGGTCGCGCAATTCGGTTTGCCTGTAGTCAAAGCCTATATGGGCCATGTGCAAGACAACGCAGAAGAGTCTGTCCGTCGCGTCATCACCCATTTGAAAGACGGATCATTTACCTTGTCTTTAGACAATGGCGCGCAGATACAAGTCGCGATTCGTGTCAATGCAAAAGAGCGCACCGCAGAGATTGATTTCACAGGTACGTCGGTTCAACAAACTAATAACTTCAATGCGCCCACTGCGGTGTGCATGGCTGCAGTCTTGTATGTTTTCCGCTCTTTGGTGGATGACGACATTCCGCTCAATGCGGGTTGCTTGAAGCCTTTGAAGGTGATCATTCCAGAAGGGTCGATGCTTAATCCATTACCACCAGCATCGGTGGTGGCGGGTAATGTCGAAACCTCTAGTTGCATTACCAACGCTTTGTACGGCGCGCTAGGTGTCATGGCCAGTAGCCAACCTACGATGAACAACCTGACCTTCGGAAATGCGCAATACCAGTATTACGAAACTATTTCTGGTGGAAGCGGGGCAGGCGATGGCTTTGATGGAACCAGTGTTGTGCAAACACATATGACGAACTCGCGTTTGACAGATCCTGAAGTACTGGAGTTTCGCTTCCCCGTGCGCTTACAAAGCTACGCGATCCGCGAAGGCTCTGGTGGTGAAGGGCGTTGGCACGGTGGCAACGGTGGCATCCGTCGCATAGAGTTTTTAGAACCTATGACGGCTAGTATTTTGTCGAATGCCCGTGTGCATCCTGCGTTTGGAATGGCAGGTGGTAGTGCTGGGGCTATCGGTATCAACCGCGTGGTGCGTCAAGACGGTACGCAACAGGATGTGCCCCATATTTCGCAAGTCGAAATGCAGGCAGGCGATGTGTTTGAAATTCACACGCCGGGTGGCGGCGGCTATGGGAAGCTTTGACCGTTCACTAAAACACCTTGGTCTGAAAAATGTTGCGCTTTGGCTTTGCCAATACCCGATACGCGGAGCATCAAGTCTTTCCAATTCGCAAAGGGTTTCTCAGCACGCGCTATCAATACTTTGCGCGTCATCGCAGGCCCCATCCCTTTGATGCTGTCGAGTTCGGCTTCGCTGGCTTGATTAATTTCAAGCGCAAATACACTCAGGTGGGCGCAAATTAAAGCGCCTGTAACCCATTTTTTAAGCAAGCAACGCTGCCATGTACTGCGTGACGCCAGAGGTCACATCTGCAAAAACATGGTGGCAACCGGTGCTACGTAAATGGCTTAAATCCGCTTGGGTGTAGCACTGGTATTTGCCACGCAAAGCATCTGGGAAGGGGATGTATTCAATCAACCCCTGTTGCACTGCTTGCGCC
>DDYJ01000016.1:0-10142 GCA_002347905.1 Comamonadaceae bacterium UBA2237
GGTCAATATGGTGGTCACGCCCGTTCAATCGGCGGCTATTCCGGCTTCGGGGGCTCCGCCTGTGGCAGTTGCACCCCAAATGCCTGCCAGCGACATAGTGACCAATCTTCCTTTCAATATTCCAGCCGGGGTGACCCATGGACGTTGAAATCCCAATGACCTATATATCGGAGGTGTTTGATGGACGTTAACCCGATTGCTTTTGCTGTGCCCAGTGTTCGCCACACCTTGCAAGCCCGGGTGTCTTGGGGCGATCACGTTGTTACCGTCGGCGGTGACGCTCCTGTTCGCGTGCAGTCCATGACCAATACCGATACCGAAGACGTCATTGGCACAGCCATCCAGGTCAAAGAACTGGCCTTGGCGGGGTCTGAGTTGGTTCGCATCACGGTCAATACACCGGAGGCTGCGCAAGCAGTGCCACACATTCGCGAGCAGTTGGACCGCATGGATATCCATGTGCCTTTGATTGGCGACTTCCATTACAACGGCCACCGTTTGCTAACTGACTACCCAGACTGCGCCAAGGCTTTGTCGAAATACCGAATCAATCCTGGCAATGTGGGCAAGGGCGACAAACACGACAAACAGTTTGGCCAGATGATCGAGGCGGCTATCCGCTACGACAAAGCGGTACGCATTGGTGTGAACTGGGGCAGCATGGACCAAGAGTTGCTCGCGAGCTTGATGGACGCGAACGCCCAAAGGCCCCAGCCCTTCGAAGCCAAGCAAGTGATGTACGAAGCTTTGATCACCTCTGCTGTTGACTCCGCCAAGTTGGCTGAAAAAATGGGTTTAGCGCCTCAACAAATCTTGTTGAGTTGCAAGGTCAGCAGCGTGCAAGACTTGATCGCTGTCTACCGCGAGTTGGCAAAGCGTTGCAACTACGCTTTACACCTTGGCTTGACCGAGGCGGGTATGGGCGTGAGAGGCACCGTGGCATCAGCCACAGCTTTGTCCATCCTTTTGCAAGAGGGCATTGGCGACACCATTCGTGTCTCGCTCACGCCCGAACCCGGCGAGTCGCGTACCCAAGAGGTAGTCATCGCCGCTGAAATTTTGCAAGCCCTGGGCATGCGCAGTTTTGTGCCAAGCGTTACGGCTTGTCCTGGTTGTGGTCGCACAACCAGCACCACCTTCCAAGAAATGGCCAAGTCGATTGACGACTATTTGCGTGGCCAAATGCCTGTGTGGAAATCGAAATACCCTGGCGTAGAAGCGCTCAAGGTAGCCGTGATGGGTTGTATCGTTAACGGTCCCGGCGAGAGCAAGCATGCTGACATTGGCATCAGCTTGCCAGGCAGTGGCGAAGCGCCAGCCGCACCGGTATTTATCGACGGCGAAAAAGCCATGACTTTGCGTGGCGAACATATCGCCCAAGAGTTCCACCAAATTGTTGAAAACTACATTGAAAAGCGCTTCGGCTGATAGGCATTAGGGATGGACGCAGACAAAACTTCGCAATCGCAAGCACCTCAGGCGCCGGCCAAACCCAGCAAGCCTGTCGCATTGCATGCTGTCAAAGGCATGAATGACTTGCTACCGCCCGCGTCAGCCCAATGGGAGTGGCTAGAGGACAAGGTACGCAACCTGATGCAGCGATTCGCCTACCGCAATCTGCGCACGCCTATCGTCGAGCCGACGGCTTTGTTTGTGCGCGGTTTAGGCGAAGTGACCGATATCGTCGAAAAAGAGATGTACTCCTTTGAAGACCGCTTGAATGGCGAGCACCTCACTTTGCGCCCTGAATCCACTGCTGGCGTGGTGCGCGCGGTGGTTGAACACAATATGTTGTACGAAGGCCCCAAACGCCTCTACTACATGGGTCCTATGTTTCGCCATGAGCGACCTCAGCGTGGCCGTTATCGCCAGTTCCACCAAATAGGGGCTGAAGCTTTAGGCTTTGCTGGGCCAGAAGTAGATGCCGAATTGATCGTGCTAGCCCAATCGCTGTGGCAAGAGCTAGGAATTCGCGATGTACGTTTGGAACTCAATAGCTTGGGGCAACCTCCCGAACGTTTGGCGCATCGCCAAGCCTTGATCGCTTATTTAGAGCAACACATCGATGTGTTGGATGAAGAAGCCAAACGCCGCCTGCACACCAACCCCTTGCGTATTTTGGATACCAAAAACCCAGCGATGCAGGCTGTTGCTGAGGGCGCGCCTAAGCTGATGGACTTTTTGGGCGAAGCATCACTCGCGCACTTCAACACTTTGCGTGCCCTGCTAGACGCCAGTGGCGTCTCCTACACCATCAACCCGCGCTTGGTGCGCGGCATGGACTATTACAACCTCACGGTGTTTGAGTTTGTAACCACAAGCTTGGGTTCCCAGGGCACGATTTGCGGTGGTGGGCGCTACGACTATTTGATAGAGCAAATCGGCGGCAAACCAGCCCCTGCCGTGGGTTGGGCTTTGGGTGTCGAACGTGTGTTGGAACTACTCAAAGAGCAAGACCTGTTACCAGCCGCTACCCACGCCGATGTGTATGCCATTGTTCCTGATGCAGCGGCTATGCCAGTGGTGTTTGAAGCCTTGCATGCTTTACGTAGCCAGGGCGTGTCGGTGCAAATGCATGCGGGGGCCAGTGAGGGCTTGGGCAGCATGAAATCGCAATTCAAAAAAGCCGATAACAGTGGCGCGCGATACGCCTTAATCTTTGGCGCCGACGAACTCGCTAGACAAGAGGTGACATGGAAGTCTTTGCGTGATGGGCAGGGACAGCAAGAAACAACACCGCTGATCGGTTTGGCTGCTTTTGTTGTCCAGCGTCTCGCTGAAGGCGCACGCCTACAATCCGCCTAAATTTAAATGGATAGAAACCCATGGCAACGCATCTCGACCTCGAAGAACAAGAACAACTCGACGAACTCAAACACTTTTGGAAGCGTTGGGGCAATCTGATCACGTGGTTGCTGATCGGCATTCTTAGCAGTTACGCGGGTTGGATGGGTTGGCAAGCATGGCAATCCAAACAATCCGCCCAGTCAGCGGCTTTGTTTGATACGGTAGAGCGTGCCGCTGTTGCAGGAGATTTAGTACTTTTTGAGCGTTCTGTTGGGGACATCAAAAGTAAATTTGGCTCTACTACTTACGCCCACCAAGCGGCTTTCTTAGCGTCGCGTATTTTTCAAGAAAAATCTCGCCCTAAAGAGGCAAGAGAGCAATTGCAATGGGTGATTGATCAAGCTTCCGATGAAGGCTACCAAGCCTTAGCCCGTTTGCGTTTGTCTAGCCTACTCATTCAAGACAAAGAATTCGATGCAGCCCGCAAATTGCTCAGCGCCAAATCGCCAGAGGCTTTTACCCCACTGGTGGATGACCGATTGGGTGATCTCGACATGCTGTCCAACCAACCCGCTGAGGCTGTGAAACATTACCAAGCAGCTTGGAAAGCCATGGAACCCAATGCCCAATACCGCCGCTTGATTGCTTTCAAACTGGCAGCACTTGGCGCTGATCCCGAAGCCAGTGCGACGGCATCGGCTAGCAAACCTGCGCAGGAAACCTCCAAGTGATGGCTGGCATGACTATGCGTTTAGGTCCAGTGCTTTGCCTGGGTGTTGTGGCGCTCTTGGCCGCGTGTTCTGCCTCACGTCCCAAACCAGTTGATATCCCGCCTGTTGCTGTTTTGCAAGAAGCTCGGACTGCATGGACTGCACAAATTGGCAAGGTCAACTTTCCTTTGTCGGTTGCCGCGCGCGATGATCGCATTGCACTTGCCAACAGCGATGGCACGGTGGCCATGCTCCATGCCAAAACTGGCAAAGACATATGGCGCCTGACGCTTCCTAAAACCATTGTGAGTGCCGGCGTAGGGAGCGATGGCCAGCAAGTAGCTTTGGTGACCCGCGACAACCAATTGGTGGTGATGCAAGATGCCAAAGTGCAATGGCGTCAAACCTTGCCGGCCCAGTCTTTCACC
Source organism: Comamonadaceae bacterium UBA2237 (assembly GCA_002347905.1). Lineage (GTDB taxonomy): Bacteria > Pseudomonadota > Gammaproteobacteria > Burkholderiales > Burkholderiaceae_C > Limnohabitans. Next base: position 3,926 of record DDYJ01000016.1, read on the forward strand.
CCGCCTTTGGTGGCTGGTCAACGCGTGTTTGTATTAACGGCAGATCGCTCTGTTTTGGCCTTTGACGGCGCTACGGGACAAAAGCTATGGACCCAACAGCGTCCTGGCGAGCCCTTGGTGCTCAAGCAGGCAGGCGTCTTGACTGCTTTTAAAAACACCTTGTTAGTTGGGTTGTCAGGACGTTTGGCTGGCTTGGACCCCAGTACCGGTGTGATCGTGTGGGAATCTGCCATCGCCACCCCGCGCGGTACCAACGACATGGAACGCTTGGTTGATCTAGTGGGCCCCCCCGACCGCATGGGCGATGTGGTTTGTGCGCGTGCATTCCAAGCACAAATCGGTTGTGTGGATGCACAAAAAGGCCAAGGCATGTGGACCCGTCCTTCGGTGGGCGACAGAGGTTTGAGTGGTAACGCCAACATCCTTGTTGCTCCCTTGGCCAATGGGGTGGTCCAAGCTTGGCGCCGTGAAGATGGCGAACGCGTCTGGGAAACCGAGAGACTCAAATACCGCTTGCTAAGCGCTCCTTTGGTGACCCCAAAAGGCATTGTGATTGCAGACAGCGGCGGGTATGTGTATTTGCTCTCATTAGCTGACGGAAGTTTGCTCAACCGTTTGAAGATAGACGGCGAGGAGCTCGCAGCAGCGCCTGTTGCCGCATCTGCAACCTATGTACTGGTTAGCCGTGAAGGGCGTGTCACTGGTTTGAATCTGCCTTGATACACATTGTGAGGACTGCGCAGTGAAACCCGTATTGGCCTTGGTGGGCCGTCCTAATGTNNGCCATTACGGCAACGCCAAATTTGGCAAGCTCGAATTCATTGTTATCGATACCGGCGGTTTCGAGCCAGACGCCCAGGACGGCATTTACAAAGAAATGGCGCGGCAGACCCAGCAAGCCGTTGCAGAGGCCGATGTGGTGGTTTTTGTGGTGGATGCGCGTGCAGGTATTTCTGCACAAGACCACGACATTGCCAACTACTTGCGCCGTCTTGGAAAAATTACGCTTTTGGTTGCCAACAAAGCAGAAGGCATGCAAGAGGGCGCCCAGTTGGTCGAGTTTTACGAACTGGGGCTTGGCGAGGTATTGCCTGTCTCCGCATCGCACGGGCAAGGCATTCGCAGCATGGTCGAAATGGCCCTGGAACCTTTGCATTTGGCTGAGCCCGACGATGACGCGGACGTGGTTCCCGATGGCACCATCAAACTCGCAGTAGCGGGACGTCCCAATGTGGGCAAGTCCACATTGATCAATGCGTGGTTGGGTGAAGAGCGATTGGTGGCTTTCGATTTACCAGGCACAACCCGTGACGCTATCAGCGTGCCCTTTGAACGCAATGGCCAGAAGTTCGAATTGATCGACACAGCAGGCTTGCGTCGCAAGGGCAAAGTATTCGAGGCGATTGAAAAATTCTCCGTCGTCAAAACCTTGCAAGCAATTGAATCTTCCAATGTGGTGTTGCTGTTGCTCGATGCCACCCAAGGCGTGACAGACCAAGATGCGCATATCGCGGGCTATATCTTGGAAAGCGGCCGGGCTGTAGTTTTAGCTGTCAACAAATGGGATGCGGTAGACAGTTATGAGCGCGAGCTGTTGATGCGCTCGATTGAGACGCGTTTGGCGTTTTTGAAATTCGCCACTATGCACTTCATCTCTGCTAAAAAACGCCAAGGACTTGGGCCAGTGTGGTCCGCTATCACCAACGCTTACAAAGCAGCCATGTGCAAAATGACGACACCTGTGCTAACGCGTTTGTTGTTAGAGGCGATTCAGTTCCAATCGCCCAAGCGCGCTGGCATGTTCCGTCCCAAATTGCGCTATGCCCACCAAGGCGGTATGAATCCGCCCATCATCATCGTCCATGGCAATTCGTTGGAACATGTGACTGACGCTTACAAACGTTATTTGGAAGGTCGTTTTCGTAAGGCCTTCTCACTCGAAGGCACTCCGCTTCGAATTGAGATGAAGACTTCTCATAACCCCTACAGCGATAAAGACAATTAGGGAATAGGGTAGACCGCCACCTGTGGTAAGGTCACAACTGTTTTCAACTTTCGAACACGGAGCATATCGTGAACACAGATAACACTAAGAACAAAGGCCAACTTTTGCAAGACCCATTTTTGAACATCCTGCGACGCGAACACGTCCCAGTGTCTATTTATCTTGTCAACGGTATTAAATTACAAGGCCAAATCGAATCGTTTGATCAATACGTAGTGCTTTTGCGTAATACAGTGACACAAATGGTTTACAAGCACGCTATTTCTACGATTGTTCCAGGACGCGCAGTGAACTTCAATGCCGCCGATGGCACTGGCAGCTCGCCCGAAGTTTGAGCGAGACTGCGTCGTCCGATAAGGCCCTGACCATCTTGGTCGGGGTTGATTTTGGTAACCCACACTTTGACGCCGAGCTACACGAGCTCGGTCTGCTTGCGGAAACAGCTGGTTTAACACCTGTGGCCCGTGTTGTATGTAAACGCAAAGCTCCTGACGCCGCCTTGTTTGTGGGTTCAGGCAAGGCCGATGAAATCAAAGAGTTGATTTTGATGCATGGTGCTACCGAGATTTTGTTCGACCAATCGTTAAGCCCTGCACAACAGCGTAATTTAGAGCGCCACATGGAAGTCGCGGTCAACGACCGAACATTTCTTATCCTTGAAATATTCGCCCAACGCGCTCGAAGCCATGAGGGCAAATTACAAGTAGAACTTGCCCGATTGCAATACCTTAGCACCCGCTTGGTGCGTCGCTGGTCGCATTTAGAGCGTCAAAGCGGTGGTATCGGTATGCGTGGAGGACCTGGTGAAACCCAAATTGAGTTGGACAGGCGCATGATTGGGGATTCGATCAAACGCACCCGTGAACGGCTTGAAAAAGTCAAGCGCCAACGCGGTACGCAGCGCAGACAGCGCCAAAGACGCGATGCTTTCACTATATCGCTTGTGGGCTATACCAATGCAGGTAAATCCACGTTGTTCAATGCCTTGGTCAAAGCACGCGCCTATGCAGCAGACCAGTTATTTGCTACTTTAGATACCACCACGCGTCAGCTCTACTTGGGAGATAACCAAGGCGGTGGTCGTTCCGTATCTATCTCTGATACCGTTGGTTTCATTCGTGATTTACCGCACGGGTTGATAGATGCCTTCCAAGCCACTTTGCAAGAAGCAGCTGAGGCGAGTTTGTTATTGCATGTGGTGGATGCATCTAACGAAAACTATTTAGAGCAAATGGACGAAGTCCACAAAGTTTTGGCTGAAATAGGTGCGGATGAAGTGCCACAAGTTTTGGTTTTCAATAAGTTGGACGCCATGTCGGCAGATAAAAAGCCTATGCATATGCAGGATATTTTTTCTATAGACGGTGTCGATACGCCCAGATTTTTTGCCAGCGCACAAACGGGTGAAGGCATTTCAGCACTACGCGCTTATTTGAGCCAAAACCTTGCTTCGACCTTAACTTTTGCTTAGGTTCAAAAAATAGCTTTTGCGTTTAGGCACAATTCACACTTCATACGAAAAACAAGCTATGCGAATGAATTCACAACCCACTCCCAAAACTTTTGGAACATGGCGTTCCAAAGTACTTGGTGCTTTTAATTTGAATGATGGACGTTGGGGCCGCGACGAGACATCGCAAACCAAGCCAAACACACAAAACAGTGCGCCGCCGGAGGACAACAAACCTCCTCAGCAGCAACCACCCAATAACCGACCTTCTGGAAACGGCCCGCCTGATTTGGATGAGCTGTGGCGCGATTTCAACAAAAAGCTTTCTGGCTTTTTTGGCTCACCCAAAAAGGGTGGGGGCGGAACCGAGCCACCTGTAGGTGGAAAACCGGCTGGCCCTAATTTCAATATCGGCAAGTTTGGCATTGGTGCTATCGCCGCTGTTATCGTCGCCATTTGGCTGAGCACTGGCTTTTTTATCGTGCAAGAAGGCCAACAAGGAGTGATTACCCAGTTCGGCCGTTACCACTCGACGGTTGGTGCTGGTTTTAATTGGCGTATGCCGTATCCCATTCAGCGCCACGAATTAGTTTTTGTCACGCAGATTCGCTCGGTGGATGTTGGCCGTGAAAACATCGTCAAGGCTACCGGTTTGCGCGAGTCTGCCATGCTGACCGAAGACGAAAATATTTTAGAAATCAAGTTTGCCGTGCAGTATCGATTAACCGATGCACGCGCTTATTTGTTTGAAACCAAGAACCCAACGGATACCGTAGTGCAAGCTGCTGAAACTGCAGTGCGCGAGGTGGTTGGAAAAATGAAGATGGACGCCGCCATGTCCGAAGAGCGTGACCAAATTGGCCCACGTATTCGCGTCATCATGCAGCGCATCTTGGACCAATACAAAGTTGGTATTGAGGTGGTTGGCATCAACTTACAACAAGGAGGTGTGCGTCCCCCCGAGCAAGTGCAATCGGCTTTTGATGATGTACTCAAAGCCGGTCAAGAGCGCGAGCGCGCCAAAAACGAAGCAGAAGCCTATGCCAATGACGTCGTACCGCGTGCTGTCGGTGCCGCATCGCGCTTGAAGCAAGAAGCTGATGGTTACAAGTCGCGTATCGTTTCCCAAGCCCTGGGTGATGCGCAACGCTTCAAGTCTTTGGTGACGGAATACCAAAAAGCCCCGCAAGTTATGCGTGACCGCATGTACATCGATGCCATGCAACAGATTTACAGCAACACCACCAAGGTCTTGATCGACGCCAAGGCGGGCTCTAATTTGTTGTACTTGCCCCTAGACAAAATCATCCAGCAAACGGCGCAATCTAATGCGCCCGTTTCCTCGCAACCTACGCAACCCCTGACCGAGCCAGCAGGCAATCCTTTGAGTCCTAACTCGCCCATAGACGCTAGATCGCGTGATGGCCGCTCACGCGACCGCGATAGCCGTTGATCGAGGAGACACTAACATGAATCAAAACAAAATAGGTTTTTACATCTCCTCTGCATTGGCTGTTCTGGCCTTGCTGAGTTCTACCTTGTTTGTGGTGGACCAACGTCAATTTGGTGTGGTCTATTCATTTGGCCAGATCAAAAACGTGATCACCGAGCCTGGTCTCAATATCAAGTTGCCGCCGCCATTTCAAAACGTCAGCTATATCGATAAGCGCCTTTTAACGCTCGACAACGCAGATACCGAACCCATGTTGACGGCTGAAAAACAACGCGTCGTGATCGACTGGTATGCCCGTTGGCGTATCACGGATCCATCGCAATACATCCGCAACGTAGGTCTCGATGAAAACGCAGGGGCCATGCAGCTCTCACGTGTGGTGCGCAATGCATTCCAAGAAGAAATCAACAAGCGTACGGTTAAAGAATTACTCTCTTTGAAGCGCGATGCATTGCTCGAAGATGTCAAGCGCGAAGTTCTTCAAGCCGTCAAAGGCGCTAAGCCTTGGGGCGTAGACGTCATCGATGTGCGCATTACCCGTGCTGACTATGTCGATGCAATCACCGAATCAGTCTATCGCCGCATGGAAGCCGAACGTAAACGCGTCGCCAATGAGTTACGTTCTACCGGTGCGGCAGAGGGTGAAAAAATTCGTGCCGATGCAGACAGGCAGCGTGAGGTCACCATTGCAAATGCCTACCGCGAAGCCCAGATGATCAAAGGTGAGGGTGATGCCGAGGCTGCCCGTATCTACGCTGATTCATTTGGACGTGATGCGCAATTTGCCAAGTTTTACCGAAGCCTAGAAGCCTACAAGTCGACTTTCAACAAAAAGAGCGACCTTATGGTTCTTGATCCCTCGAGCGACTTCTTCAACGCAATGCGTAGTAGTGGTGGTTCTGCACCCGCTCCTAAGAAGTAAAAGGCTACTGCTATGGACTTGAGCAGCGACGTGCTGTGGGCGGCGTTTGGCCTGATGTTGATCTTTGAGGGACTATTTCCCTTTCTCTCACCTGACGGTTGGCGCCAAAAAATGGCCCAATTGTTGGCACTACACGATGGGCAAATTCGCTTCTTTGGCCTAGTGTGTGTGCTGGGTGGTGTTTTTATGCTGTGGTGGTTGGGCTGAGTAAGCCCTTAAGCCCTGTAAAATCACTTTTTTAACAGCACCACCACACCACATGTCTGCTTGGGTCCTGCCGGATCACATCGCTGATGTTTTGCCTTCTGAGGCCCGGCACATCGAAGATCTCCGACGTCTTTACCTCGATACCGCAAGGCGCTTCGGTTACGAGTTGGTGATGCCGCC
>DDYJ01000016.1:10170-24642 GCA_002347905.1 Comamonadaceae bacterium UBA2237
CAAACCTTCAAACTGGTAGACCAACTCTCGGGTCGTACTTTGGGTTTGCGCGCCGACACCACCCCACAAGTCGCACGCATTGATGCGCACTTACTCAACCGTGCTGGTGTCACCCGACTTTGTTATTGCGGCCCCGTGCTCCACACCCGACCCGACCGTCCTTTCGCGACCCGTGAGCCTTTGCAGTTTGGTGCAGAAATATACGGCCACGCGGGGCTCGAGGCTGATCTTGAAGTGATTGAACTCGCACGCACAAGCCTTGATGCTGTCAAGTTGAAGCATGTCTCAATCGACTTAAGCGACGCGCGCATCGTGCCAGCATTATTGGCTAGCACAAGTATCCATGCCGACACCCATGCGCAACTTCATCAAGCCTTAGCCTCCAAAGATTTAACGGGGATTCAATCGCTCGCAAAAGGCCTTCCGGCCAACATTCAAAAAGCTTTGATTGATTTGGTACAGATGTATGGGGATATCAGCGTGTTGAGTCAGGCTGAAAAAACGTTTGCTGCGTGGCCTGACATTTTGAAATCTATCCAAGAACTCCGCCATATTGCCAATGCCTTTCAACAGGTGAACATCACCTTCGATTTGGCTGATTTGCGTGGATATGGTTACTACAGTGGCGTGCGATTTGCCATGTATGTGGCCGGCACTAGCGATGCATTGGTGCGGGGAGGCCGCTACGACGAAGTAGGTGCGGTCTTCGGACGCAAACGTCCTGCGGTAGGCTTTAGCCTCGATTTAAAAGAACTCGTCAGTGCTGTGCCAGCACAACCACTCAAGGCGGCGATTCTTGCACCTTGGGGTGTGGAAAATGGTTTGCGTGAAGCCTTGGCGCAATTGCGCGGCCAAGGCGAAACCGTTGTGTGCGCCATGCCCGGAAATAAAAGCCAAGTTGATGAATTCAATTGTGACCGTGAACTAGTGCACGTTGCAGGCAAGTGGATCGTTCGCGATCTTTCTAATTCCTAAACTTATAAATACATAGACATGCAAATCAGCAAAGGTCGCCACGTTGTTGTCGTTGGCACCCAATGGGGCGATGAGGGCAAAGGTAAATTAGTCGATTGGCTCACTGAGACCGCAACCGGTGTCGTACGTTTTCAGGGCGGACATAACGCGGGCCACACATTGGTGATCAACGGCGTCAAAACAGCCTTGCATTTGATACCTAGCGGCATCATGCGTCCTGGTGTCAAGTGCTACATTGGCAACGGCGTGGTGTTGTCTGCCACCAAGTTACTAGAGGAAATAGCAGGCCTTGAAAAAGCCGGAGTGGAAGTACGTTCACGCTTGCGTATCAGCGAAGCCTGTCCCCTGATTCTTCCCTACCATGCTGCGATCGATATCGCGCGTGAAGCTGCTAAAGAGAAGGCGGGCTCTGCCAAGATTGGAACAACCGGTCGGGGAATTGGCCCAGCCTATGAAGACAAAGTAGCGCGTCGCGCGTTACGCGTGCAAGACTTAAAGCATCCAGAGCGTTTTGCAAGCAAATTGCGAGACAACTTGGAATTGCACAACCATGTCTTGAAAGACATCTTGCATGCGCCTGCGATTGACTTTGACACCGTCTACCAAGAAGCGATGTCTTACGCCAAAGAAATCTTGCCAATGATGGCGGATGTATCTTTGGAATTAAACCAAGCCCATGCGCAAGGCGCTAACTTGTTGTTCGAAGGCGCCCAAGGCACTTTATTAGATGTTGACCATGGCACCTATCCTTTTGTCACATCTAGCAACTGCGTTGCAGGAAATGCAGCAGCTGGTTCTGGTGTAGGCCCTAATTTATTGCACTACATATTAGGTATTACCAAAGCTTACTGTACGCGTGTAGGTGGCGGGCCATTCCCAACAGAGTTAGATTGGGAAAAAGAGGGCACGCCTGGCTATCACATGTCTACAGTAGGCGCAGAAAAAGGTGTCACAACGGGACGTTCACGTCGCTGTGGTTGGTTCGATGCTGCGCTTCTAAAGCGAAGTGCGCAAGTCAACGGCTTGAGTGGCTTGTGCATCACTAAGTTGGACGTGTTGGATGGGCTCAAAGAATTATTGCTGTGCGTCGGATATGAGCTCGACGGCAAGCAAATTGACATCTTGCCCATGGGCGCTGATGAAATTGCGCGTTGCAAACCTATTTACGAAACCATTCCTGGTTGGAGTGTTAGCACGGTCGGTGTGACGGAATACGCAAAACTTCCTCCAGAAGCGCAGCACTATTTGAATCGCATTTCGGCGACCACAGGTGTTCCGATTCACATGGTCTCTACCAGTCCCGATCGCGACCATACCATTTTGTTACGTCACCCTTTTGCCGCCTAAGGCGGTTATCTTTTTAAAGGACTTCCACCATGTTGACTGAAGATGGCAAGCACTTGTATGTGTCTTACGACGAATACCATAACCTAATCGAAAAGCTTGCACTCAAAATTCACCAATCCGGTTGGGAGTTCGACACCATCTTGTGTTTGGCGCGTGGGGGTATGCGCCCAGGTGACATTTTGTCGCGCATCTTTGACAAGCCGCTTGCCATCATGTCGACCAGTTCATACCGCGCAGATGCAGGTACTGTCCAAGGCCATTTAGACATAGCGCGTTTCATCACTACGCCTAAGGGTGAAATTGCGGGACGCGTTTTATTGGTCGATGATTTAGCAGATACAGGCCACACCCTCAAAGCTGTTGTGGACCAACTCAAAAACAATTACAAGCCTATAACCGAGTTGCGCACTGCAGTGATTTGGACCAAAGGCGTGTCCTCGTTTGATCCAGACTTTTCTGTGGAATACCTACCGACCAACCCTTGGATTCATCAGCCGTTTGAGGGGTATGACTCCCTGCGTCCAGCAGGTTTGATGGAGAAATGGAAGGTCTGACTTTCATGGCAAATAAGCCGCAAGCCCTGTCGAGCAGTACGACAACTATTCACCATCCTTACCAAGCGCCTGACGGCTTTGCGTCTACCCAAGTCCCTGTTCACAAGGGCTCTACTGTTATTTTTCCCAATATTGCTGCGATGCGTGAGCGTCAGTGGTTGGATAAATCCTCTTACACCTATGGCTTGCACGGCACACCAACTACTTTTACGTTGGAGGAACGTTTAGCGAGTCTGGAAGGCGGTACCCACTGCATATTGACGCCCAGTGGCTTGGCTGCTATAGCACAAGTGGACTTGGCGCTACTGAAAACAGGTGATGAAGTCCTCATTCCCGATAACGCCTATGCGCCAAACCAATCCTTGGCGTCGAGTGAGTTGAAAAATTTTGGAATCACCCATCAACGCTATCACCCGCTCGATTTGAACGACTTGGCACAACGTATCAATTCCAAAACCCGACTGGTGTGGTTGGAGGCGGCGGGCTCGGTCACTATGGAGTTTCCTGATTTGGTCGCCCAAGTAGCGCTATGTAAGTCACGCGGTGTTCTGTGTGCCTTGGACAACACATGGGGCGCTGGCTTGGCATTCAATGCATTTGATCTCACTCCAGGGCAGGGCTCCGAGCCGCTAGGAGTGGACTTAACCATCCAAGCTTTAACCAAATACCCCAGTGGTGGTGGCGATGTGTTGATGGGAAGCATTGTGACGCGTGACGAGACTTTGGCGCGCACCATCAAATTGAGCCACATGCGTCTTGGCACTGGTGTTGGTGCCAATGATGTGGAAACACTCCTTCGCTCTCTGCCGACATTAGAGATGCGCTACACCACGCAAGACAAAAACGCCCGACAACTCGCTAGATGGTGTGAAAGTCAGTCCGTATTTGCGCAGGTATTGCATCCAGCGCTAGAGAAGTCACAAGGGCATATGCATTGGCACAAGCTGTGTGTGAATGAAAAATACCCAGATGGACTTAGCGCTGGCATATTTAGCGTAGTGGTTGACAATCGTTTTTCTTTGGCGCGAGTCGATGCGTTTTGCGACGCTTTGCGCATTTTCAAAATTGGCTACAGCTGGGGTGGACCGATGAGTTTGGTCGTGCCTTACCAAACTAACCACATCCGAACTTTATCTACTTCGCACTTACAAGGCGCAACTGTGGTTCGGTTTTGTATTGGATTGGAAGACGTGGTGGATCTGGTAGCCGATATAGAGCAAGCCCTATCGCGTACATTGGTTTAATTTTCACTACTTCTTATTGATTGCTTTCGAGCATGACGACTATTTGAATGTCCATGTTGATCGTAAGCAACAGCCCTGTTTAAAGATCTCAATCCCCTAGAGAATATTCAAAAATCTATCAAGTTTCGGCAATGAGTTGTTGCGCAAGATGGCGCATTGTTTCTGGGTGTCGGTTGGATGCTTCGCACTTGGTGTGCTTTTCAAACCGCGCAAAATTGCGTCGCATGGAACTAGCGTAGGTGGGGTCGTAATGTGTTTCTAATAATTCGTGAACCACTGACTTGAACTGCCCCAATTGAACCTGTGCTTTCCAAGCATCGACTAGAACCTTGCCGCGAATAGCCACCAAGGCATCCAAGCGTCTACAAAATAATTCTGGATCAGAGACAAAAAAGTTGTAGTCCTCCAGCAATAAAGCAACCCTTTCCTCGAGCGGCAACATCAATTCGTGGCAAGGACTGTTTCGCATGGCAAGGATGACTGCTTCAGGGATCGTTAAATTTCCCACCTTGCGGCTTTCAGACTCTACGAATACGACTTGTTTTGTATCAAATTGCTTCAATGCATACCATACCTTTGTATCAAAATGTTTTTGACTAGGTTGGGGTTGTCCAGGAATATGGCCTAAAACAGAACTGCGGTGCTGCGCTAAATCTTCTAAGTCCAAAACCTGCGCACCTTCGGCCTTGAGTGCTTGTAATAAGCGCGTTTTACCTGAACCTGTAGGCCCTGAAATAACTTGGTATTTGAACTGCGGCGCCAATTGAACAATGTCTTCTAGCATGGCGGCGCGAAAAGCTTTGTAGCCGCCTTCCATCAGGTTAATTTTGAAACCAATTTGTCCTAAAACCATGGCTAAAGAACCACTGCGCTTGCCACCTCGCCAGCAATAAATCAGGGGCTGCCAGTTGCGTGGTAAATCCAGCACATGGTTTTGTATGTGTTTAGAGACGTTGGCAGCCACCATGGCAGCTCCATGCTTTTGCGCCTCAAATCCGCCTACTTGTTTATACATAGTGCCCACGGCAATGCGTTCAGCATTGTTCAGCGAGGGCCAGTTCACGGCATAGGGTAAGTGGTCAAGCGCGTATTCGTCTTCGCTACGTGCGTCGATGATGGCGTCAAATCCACCTGGTTGCCCAACGGGTATCTGCATCCGATGGATGGCGTCTATAGGGGATATTAAATTTACGCTCACGCTTATGAATTCAAGTGTTTTTTGATTTCAGGGAGCACATTGTTGAGCATTTTGGGATGCGCTTCTTCCTTGGGATGGATACGATCATTTTGAAAGTTGTTGGCAGCATCAGGAACATCCGCAATACCTTTGAGAAGGAAAGGGACCAAACCTGTTTTGTATTTTTTAGACAAATTGGCAAACATCACAGCAAATTTCGCCCCATAGTCTGGACCGTAATTGGGAGGTATTTGCATGCCCACGAGCACGACTTTGGCATTGACAGATCGACACGCTTCAATCATGGCTTCGAAATTATTTTGGGTGCTATCTAAATCAAGTCCTCTGAGTGCGTCGTTGGCGCCTAACTCAATCACCACCATCACGGGACGCACTTGGTTTAGCAAGGCGGGTAATCGGGATCTTCCGCCCGCCGTTGTATCGCCACTGATACTGGCATTGACAACTTGTACATCGCCACGCTCTTTTTGCAATTGCGAAGCCATGAGAGCAACCCAGCCTCGACCGCGCTGTATGCCATATTCCGCGCTAAGAGAGTCCCCCAAAACCAAGATGGTTGCTACCGGAACGGTTCCAGGTGCAGATCCCAGAGGAGGAACTTGGTTTGTTGCGTTTTGTCCGCGCGGCGGGCGTGGACGTGTTGAGATTACTTCGCCTTCCAAACCATTGCCACTAGAGGAAATGACTTGCCTCTGTGCATGAGCAGATAGGTGAAATAGCCCAGCAGCAGTTGCGCATATTCCACCCAAGGTAAAGTGACGCCTTAACATTGCCATGTCCTCTATGAACTTAATTTCTGTTTCGCATGTGTATAAATCGGTGACAGACGCCACCGGCACACTCGACATTCTCCGCGATATCGACTTCTCCGTTCCCGCCCAGCAGTCTTTAGCCATTGTTGGCGCCTCGGGTTCGGGCAAAAGTACTTTGTTGTCCATCATGGCGGGTTTAGACACGCCGACCCAAGGCACCGTTGTGCTTGCTGGGCAAGACATGTTCACCCTGAATGAGGACGATCGTGCTGCGCTCCGCGCCAAACAAATTGGCTTTGTTTTCCAAAGTTTTCAGTTGTTAGTCAATATGACAGCACTAGAAAACGTGATGTTGCCTTTAGAGTTGGCAGGAATCAGTACCGCCACAGAACTTGCCACCGAGATGTTGACCCGTGTTGGCTTGGCAACGCGGCTAGGCCATTACCCCAAGGTGTTATCGGGCGGCGAACAGCAACGCGTAGCTTTGGCACGTGCATTTGTAGTCAAGCCTCAAGTTTTGTTAGCTGATGAACCCACTGGCAGTTTGGACCATGCCAGCGGTGAGCGCATCATGGATTTGATGTTTGAATTGAACCAAGAACTGGGAACTACATTGGTGTTGGTCACACACGATCCCAAATTGGCCGCGCGGTGTGATCTCTACATGACGATTGAGGCTGGGCAAAGGGTTTGAATGGCTAGTCGATAATCTAGCTATGTCATCTAGTCCTAAAGTTCTCTTCGGTTTTCATGCAATTGGTGTCCGCCTGAAAACTGCTCCTGCTTCTGTGATTGAAATTTATTACGAATCTACTCGTCGCGATGCGCGGATGCGCCAATTTTTAGAGCGTGTGAAAGAAGCGGGTGTGCGACTGATAGAGGCCGATGCCTTACGCATCGCCAAGTTGTCAGGAAGCCATGGCCACCAAGGCGTCGCTGCCCGTGTCAATGAAATCAAGATGGTGCATTCATTGGATGATTTGCTGGATGCATTAGAGGGAAATGAAGCACCTCTCATTTTGGTACTTGATGGCGTGACAGACCCCCATAACTTGGGCGCATGTTTGCGTGTAGCCGATGGTGCAGGTGCGCACGCTGTGATTGCTCCGAAAGACCATGCGGTAGGCGTAAATGCCACTGTGGCCAAAGTGGCCAGTGGAGCGGCAGAGACGGTGCCTTACTTCATGGTGACCAATTTGGCCCGAACGCTGAATGAATTGAAAGAACGCAATATTTGGGTCATTGGTACCAGTGACGATGCGCCCCAAACTTTGTTTGATATAGATCTCAAAGGTCCCACAGCCTTGGTATTGGGTGCAGAGGGTGACGGCATGCGTCAGTTAACGCGTAAAACCTGCGATGAATTGGTCAGTATCCCTATGCAAGGTGCAGTGGAGAGCTTAAACGTATCAGTCGCTAGTGGTGTTTGTTTGTATGAAGCACGTAGACAACGGATGCTGGTCAAGGCCTAAGTCCAGTTCTACCGTTGCTCTTTAAATAATTTTTAACGCACCTAAAACTGCACCGATACTAAGTAGCACCAGTAAGTGGGTTTTGGTAAGCCAGACAATCACTGTCGTCGCTGCTGCCAATGCCCACATAGGCCAGTCTTGCGCATAGTTGTCATGGTTACCTGTTAACAACCAACCCGTGGCCACCAGCAAACTCATTACCAATGGTGCCAAACCGGATTTGAAAGCGCGCACACCGCGTAGCTCTCGGTTCTTATGCGCCCATTGGGTAGAGAAAAAAGTCAACGTAGCGGACGGAATAATGATGCCCACCATAGCGACCAACATACCCAAGAGCGCCAACATGACTTCGTAGGCCATGGTGGGGGCGGGTGTTATACCTGTTGCAGCATTCATTCCTACATTCCAGCCCATCAATGCAACAAACATCACGTTAGGGCCTGGCGCGCCTTGGGCAATGGCTACAGAAGAGGTGAATTGGTAATGCGTTAGCCAATGCTGCTCATCTACTAAATAGCGGTGGATGTCAGGTGCAGTCGTGATCGCACCACCGACTGCCAAAAAAGACAAAGACACAAAGTGCAGAAATAGCGAAAACCAGTCGTGTACGTCGAGTGCGATATTCATACGGACTCTTTTTTGCGAATGCAACGCCATGCCCATAAGCTGGCAATGGGTCCGAGTGTGAGCAGCACCCAAGCAAGCGGTAGGCGAAATATGGCAACAGCTAAAAATGTGCCGATAGCCAAAAGACTGCAGGCAAAAAATCCCATGGGGTTGGTTTTCAAAGCAGGCAACATTTTGATACCAGTAGCCATGATCAAGCCCGCTGAAACAGCACCCATGCCACGAAGGGCGCCTTGCATGGCTTGGCTGTCCGCAACTCCTGCAATTGCACTAGCGATAAACAGTACCAATACAGTGGGTACCAATAACAGACCAACCAAGGCAGACAGAGCGCCACGCCAACCAAAATATTTACCACCGATCATGATGGCGAGGTTAATCACATTGGGGCCAGGCAGAATTTGCGCGACAGACCAGTCCTCAACAAACTCCTCAAGCGTAAGCCATTTCTTTTTTTCTACCAACTCACGCTGAACGACTGCTAGGACACCACCAAAACCTTGAAGCGCAAGCCAGTTGAAGGAGAAGAAAAGATCTGCGTTACTGGTAGGCGTATTGCGCAACGCTGTCACTTCACCCATATGTGACACTCATTGTTGGGACTCAATTTCTTTTGCGATAGTCTTACCCAGTTCGACACCCCACTGGTCGTATGCATGAATTCCCCAAATCGCTGCTTGGCAAAACACCTTGTGTTCGTAAAGAGCAATGAGCGCGCCAAGGGCTCTGGGTGTCAGGGCATCCATCCAAACGGTGTTACTTGGAATATTACCGGGGTAACTTCGATGCGCTGCCAAACGGTGGGCCTCCTCTTCCGACGAGCCGCTTTTTAGAAGAACTTGAAGCGTTTCATCTTCAGTTCGCCCAATCGCTAGGGCTTGGGCCTGTGCTTGCATGTTGAGTATTACCACGCGATGGTGCTCGGCGGCTAATGGTAGTGGCGTGTGTTCTTCACGCGCGCCAATAAAGTCAATCGGTACCAAGTGTGTGCCTTGGTGAATCAATTGGAAGTAAGCATGTTGTCCGTCAATGCCGAGACTGCCCCATACCAGTGGTGCTGTTTTAATGGCTACTTTAGAACCGTCGATGTGCGTTCCCTTGCCGTTGGACTCCATTTCCATTTGCTGCAAGAAGCTGGCGAATTTATTGAGAGCTGCTGCATAGGGCGCAATAAGGTGGGTAGATGCGCCTAAAAAATTTGTATTCCATACATCCATAAGCGCCATGACCAGCGGCATATTTTTATCAGCAGGTGCATTTAAAAAATGCTCATCCATAGCGCGAGCGCCCGCGAGTAACTCTTGGAATCCGAAAGAACCAATGGCAATTGCCAGTGGAAGACCGATGGCAGACCAAATGGAATAACGCCCACCCACCCAGTCCCAAAATTCAAACATATGCTCAGGGTGGAAACCCTGTGACGCAGCGATATGTGGACTTGCGGTGACGGCAATCAGATGCTGATGCAGCTTTTCTTTTGGACAACCTCCGTCCAGTAACCAACGCTTGGCTGATGCCAACAACGTCATGGTTTCCTGGGTAGTAAAGGTTTTACTTTGCACCACAAAAGCAGTACGGACTGGATCTAAGTTTTGTAAGGTATTGAACAAACTCCATGCATCGACATTGGATACATAGTGCACTTTGACAGGATGGCCGTGGGGTGGTTGCGTTTGGTTGACCAAAGCACCGGTGGTCATGCGAGGTCCTAGGTCAGAGCCGCCAATGCCGAGATTGACAACATCTGTGATGGACATTTGTTTAAAACCAAGGAGGGCTCCAGAGCGCACCTTTTCCGCAAAAAGGCAGACACGCAACAATTGAGCTGCAACTTGCGCTGAAATAGCCGCGCCCCAAGGCGGATTACTGATGTGGCTGCCACGCAATGCCACATGTAAAACAGCACGGTTTTCGGTTAGGTTGATCGACTCGCCTTGGAACATAGCCAAGGCTTGTTGCATGACGTGTGACTCATCTGCCAATGCCAACAATTGAGTCATCACATCGGCATTCACTCTTTGGTGTGAGTAGTCCAACGTGATACCCGCAGCAGCGATTTGCATGCGTGCAGGACGTTCTTTATCTCCAAGCAAGGTGCGTAAATGGAGAGAAGTCGCGCCTTGCAAAGACGAGAGCGCTATCCACGCTTTTCGCTTTTGCGGGGGGATAAAGGGAAGCATGCGGGTATTTTAGGTGTGTGTTGTGGTGACAGGTGAGCGCTAGTTTTCTTCAAACCAGCAAAGATTTTCTCTGGCCATCAAGGCAGAAGAGGCTGCAGGCCCCCAACTCCCAGCAGGGTATTCGCGCGGTTTGTCATCCAGTGTTTCCCATCCATGCAAGATAGGTTCAACCCATGTCCATGCAGCTTCAAGTTCGTCCCTGCGCATAAAGTGCGTTAAACGCCCTTTGATGACATCCATTAAAAGCCGTTCGTAGGCTTCGGCTCGACGCTTGTCGGAAGAGAGTTGCAAATCAAGCCCTAATTTGACGGGGCTCATGTTCATGCCAGAACCAGGCTCTTTGACCATCATCTGTAATTGGATGGACTCTTCAGGCTGTAAGCTAATGATGAGTCGGTTAGGTTGTTGCGTCACATTGCTAAATATGGAAAACGGTTGCTCAGAAAATTCAATGATGATTTCAGAATGTCGCTTTTGTAAGCGCTTTCCTGTTCGTAAAAAGAAGGGGACATTCGCCCATCTTGCGTTATTGATATGCGCTTTTAAGGCTACAAAAGTTTCAGTTCGACTGTCCGGCGGAACGTTAGCTTCTTCGCGATAGCCTTTCACTAAAAGTCCTTCGCTGTTTCCTTCGGTGTATTGGCCTCGCACGGTATCGCGCTTGATATCGCTCAGGTCCATCTTGCGAAGAGAGCGCAAGACTTTGAGTTTTTCGTCACGCACATCGTCAGCATCCATAGAGATNNCGCAAGGCGCCCGCTCCGTTGTAAAACCCTGCGCGGCTTCCCACCCCGACCGTTTCTGCAACCGTGATTTGGACACTCTTGATATAGGGTGCACGCCACAAGGGTTCAAAAATGGCATTACCGAATCGCAGCACCATCAGATTTTGTACAGTCTCTTTACCTAGATAGTGGTCGATACGGTAGATTTGTTGCTCTTCAAAATATTGAGCGACTTGCAAATTGATGGCTTGGGCTGAAGCGAGGTCTGTGCCTAAAGGCTTTTCTAGAACAACACGCGATTGCGCGTCTACCAATCCGGCTTGCGATAAGTTGGCACAAATTTGTGTGAATAAACTAGGGGCGGTCGCCAAGTAAAAAACCCGCATACGCGGTTCAGCGCAAACATTCTTGAGTTTTTGATAGTCCCCAGCGTTGGTGAGATCAAGTTGAACAAATTGCAGGCGCTGGAGAAAACTCTCCCAATCCACTTGTTTAAGTGCTTGGGCCTCGATGAAAGGTGGTGACTGTTCGTGGATAAAGCTTACATACTGGTCGCGATTCCAGGCTTGTCTGCCTATAGCGATGATGCGTGTGCCTTCATGTAATTTGTCATGGGCATGGGCCATGAAGAGCGCAGGAAGCAATTTGCGAAAAGATAAATCGCCAGCGCCACCAAAAATGACGATGTCATAAGTGGACGAAGTGGTTGTGTGCTGCATAGGTTTTCATAATAAATGCAAAAAACTGCCCAAAACCTGATTAATCACTAAATCCATGACCAAAAGATGAATAGAGGAAAATAAAGGATATGTCAGCGCACCATCATTCTTCCTCGTCATTTACAGATGCAATCGGCGTTTTTGACTCAGGTGTAGGTGGTTTATCTGTATTGCGCGCAATACGTGACGCTTTACCCGCAGAAAATTTGGTCTATGTGGCAGATTCAGGCCACGCACCCTATGGCGATCAATCGGAAGCGCATATTACCCAAAGAACATTAACAGTAGGTAATTGGTTGGCTTCCGCGGGCGTAAAAGCCATCACTGTCGCTTGCAACACAGCAACTGTTGTGGCCATTCGCCATTTGCGTGAACAGATCGATATTCCTGTTGTTGCAATCGAACCTGCTATCAAACCCGCGGCAAATAAGACGCGATCAGGCGTAGTTGCAGTGTTGGCTACCACGCAAACCTTGCAAAGCGAAAGCGTCGCACGTTTGTGTCAAGAGCATGGCGAGGGCAAGCGCATCTTGCTACAAGCGTGTCCAGGATGGGTAGAGGCAGTTGAGATGGCGGATTTGGATAGCCTACGTACGCAAGCCTTGTTGCGCCAATTCGTGGAGCCCTTGATAAGCGAGGGGGCAGACACCTTTGTGCTGGGTTGCACGCACTACCCTTTTTTACGAGGTGCCTTGCAGCGCATTGTGGGTGAACAAGTCGCACTCATAGACCCTGCGGTTGCTGTTGCCACTGAGCTGACTAGGCGCTTAGGTAACAATCTTCTTACACACGCCAAGACCCTTGGAAGCACGCGCTTTTTTACGACTGGAAATGTGGCTCACGTACAGCAAGTCGTATCACATTTGTGGGGCGATGGGGCCATTGTGGAGTCTATGGCTTAGCCTTCTTTTCATACATATGCATCTGCTTTGCATATACAGTGCTATTTTTAAAAATAATTTGGAGCGAATGTGCAACTAGGAATGATTGGTTTGGGCCGAATGGGTGGCAATATTGTGCGGCGATTGATACAACATGGGCACACCTCAGTTGTCTATGACGTGAATCCTGAAAACGTCACCCAATTGGCACAAGAAGGGGCAACGCCTAGCCGAAGTTTGTCCCATCTGGTCGAACAAATGTCCAAACCTCGGGCCATTTGGGTCATGTTGCCAGCCGGTGGGATAACCGCAAACACTATTTCAGAATTGAGTGATCTATTGGAGCAGGGCGACATACTGATTGATGGTGGTAACTCCAACTTTCAAGACGATGTGCGTCATGCCCAAATGTTGCAAACCAAAGGCATTCGTTATCTCGATGTGGGAACTAGCGGAGGCGTATGGGGCTTGGAGCGTGGATACTGCATGATGATTGGAGGCGATCAATCAGCTGCTATCCATCTCGATCCCATTTTTAAATCTCTGGCGCCAGGGATAGGAAATATTCCACGTACACCTGGGCGTGAAACCAAGGTGTCTACTGCTGAAGAAGGCTATCTCTATACCGGGCCCGCTGGTTCAGGCCATTTTGTGAAGATGGTGCATAACGGTATTGAATACGGACTAATGCAAGCCTATGCCGAAGGCATGGATGTTCTCAAAGGTGTTGCACAAGAGAGTATTCCTGCTGAAAGGCGTTATCAACTGGACTTAGCGGACATCACAGAGCTATGGCGGCGTGGCAGCGTGGTTTCCTCGTGGTTGCTTGATTTGTCCGCTATTTCATTAGCAGAAGATCCTGAGCTCACCTCTTATTCTGGGCATGTGCAAGACTCTGGAGAGGGTCGCTGGACGATCAACGCAGCAATTGAGGAAGCTGTGCCAGTGCCAGTTTTGTCAGCGGCTTTGTTCGCCCGTTTTCGCTCGCGTCAACTCAGCACGTTTGCCGACAAAATGTTGTCAGCCATGCGCAAACAATTTGGTGGCCATCAAGAGCCTAAAAAATAATTCAGCTTTTTCAGGGTTTTTTATGAACGCCTACACAGACGTCTCTTTTTTTCCGCGAAACGCTAAGCCGCTCAACAGTTACAAAAAATACTGGGCGGCTAGATTTGGCACGGCTCCTTTTTTGCCAATGAGCCGCGAAGAAATGCAGCAGCTCGGATGGGACTGTTGCGACATCATCATCGTGACTGGCGACGCCTATGTGGACCACCCCAGCTTTGGCATGGCAGTGATTGGTCGCATGTTGGAAAACCAAGGCTTTCGTGTTGGCATCATCGCCCAACCAGACTGGCAAAGTGCTGACCCATTCAAAGCGTTGGGAAAGCCCAATTTATTTTTTGGTGTGACAGCTGGCAATATGGATTCGATGATCAACCGATATACGGCTGATCGAAAAATCAGAAGTGATGATGCATATACGGCGGGAGATATTGGCGGAAAACGCCCAGACCGTGCGGCGCTTGTCTACAGCCAACGGTGTAAAGAAGCTTACAGCGATGTACCGATTATTTTGGGTGGCATAGANNATCGTGGTTGACAGCAAATGCGACTTGCTTTTGTATGGCAACGCGGAACGTGCGATTGTGGAAATCGCACACCGATTGGCCAATAAAGAGCCCGTTCAAAACATCACTGATGTACGTGGTACTGCCTTTGTACGACGCCAAACACCAGAAGGTTGGTTTGAAATTGATTCAACCAATATCGATGAGCCGGGTAGGGTAGAGGCACA
>DDYJ01000016.1:24711-27278 GCA_002347905.1 Comamonadaceae bacterium UBA2237
GACGAGGCGCAAGCGGTTGCAGATGCTGCCAACCAAAAACTGGTGTCATCGGGTAGACCACTGGATCAAACGCCACAAACTATCAAATTCGTTGACAACCCCAATTTGCCTGGCTTACAAGGCAAGGGCAAACTTAAAGTTCCGCCAAGAGACAAAAGCGTCATTCGTTTGCCAAGTTATGAGCAAGTGAAATCGGACCCTGTTGCATATGCCCATGCCAACCGTGTCTTGCACTTAGAGACCAATCCAGGGAATGCGCGTTGTTTGGTGCAAGCGCATGGCGAGGGTACGACTGCGCGTGATGTATGGGTCAATCCTCCCCCCATTCCTCTGACAACTGCTGAAATGGATTTGGTGTTTGATTTGCCTTATGCAAGAAGTCCGCATCCCATTTATGCAGATGCAAACGGCAGCCATGATGGGGAGACCAAAATCCCTGCATGGGAAATGATTCGATTCAGCGTCAACATCATGCGTGGCTGTTTTGGGGGGTGTACTTTTTGTTCGATCACCGAACATGAAGGCCGCATTATTCAAAGCAGAAGCGAAGACTCTGTTATACGTGAGATTGAGGATATTCGCGACAAGGTACCAGGCTTTACGGGAGTTATTTCTGATTTAGGTGGCCCCACAGCCAATATGTATCGCATTGGTTGTAAAAGCCCAGAGATTGAATCTGCCTGTCGCAAACCGAGTTGTGTGTACCCAGGGATTTGTCAAAACCTCAATACTGACCACAGCTCCTTGATCCACATGTACCGTCGTGCGCGCGAACTCAAAGGTGTGAAGAAAATTTTGATTGGTTCTGGCTTGCGTTACGACTTGGCCGTCCAATCCCCTGAATATGTCAAAGAGTTGGTCACCCACCACGTAGGTGGTTATTTAAAAATTGCTCCAGAACACACCGAGGGCGGTCCCTTGTCCATGATGATGAAGCCAGGTATTGGTAGCTACGACAAGTTCAAGCAAATGTTTGACAAATACAGCGCTGAAGCAGGCAAGAAACAATTCTTAGTCCCTTATTTCATTGCGGCGCACCCTGGAACCAAAGACGAAGACATGATGAATCTCGCTTTGTGGCTCAAACGCAATGGATTTCGTGCGGACCAAGTACAAACGTTCTATCCTAGCCCCATGGCAACTGCCACGGCGATGTACCACTCCGGTAAAAATCCACTAGCGCGAGTGACTCGGCAAAGCCATGCTGTCGATATTGTGCGTGGCGAAAAACGCCGACGTTTACACAAAGCATTTTTGCGCTACCACGATGCCAACAACTGGCCCTTATTGCGTGAGGCGCTTAAAGCCATGGGCCGTGCAGACCTGATTGGTAATGGCAAACACCACCTGATTCCCACTTTTCAACCCAGCTACAGATGGCAACTACACCAGTGCGCGACGAAAAAACAGCACTGTCGTGCGTCCGGGACGTGTTTTGACGCAACACACGGGCTTACCTCCCCGCAAAAAAAAGTAAATCAACGGCTGCGTGATTTCATCGCGCGCTCAACTTCGCGCTTGCCTTCGCGGTCCTTGATGGTGTCGCGCTTGTCATGCTCCGCCTTGCCCTTGGCCAATGCAATTTCACATTTGATCTTGCCGTTTTTCCAGTGCAAATTAACGGGTACCAAGGTGTAACCTTTTTGCTCAACCTTGCCAATCAAGCGTTTGATGTCGTCTTTCTTCATCAAAAGCTTTTTGGTACGAACGGCATCTGGCGTGATATGGCTAGAGGCGGTGTGCAAGGGGTTGATCTGGCAACCAATGACGAATAACTCACCATCACGTATCACCACGTAACCATCGGTCAGTTGTACCTTGCCTTCTCGTGCGGCCTTGACCTCCCAACCTTCCAAGACCATGCCTGCCTCAAACCTTTCTTCGAAAAAATAGTTATAGGCAGCTTTTTTGTTGTCGGCAATACGCGCTGGAAGCGCTGGTTTTTTAGTGGCCATGAAAGCTATGTGGAGGCTAGATGTCTTCTTACAATGCAAACTATTCTATGAAAACAGTTCACAAGTCCGTTCTTATTTGGTTTAGCGCCGAAGAAATGTTTGCGCTGGTGACCGATGTGGCCTCATATCCTGAATTTTTGCCATGGTGCGACAAAACCCGTATTGTCTCGCAAGATGCGACGGGCATGGTGGCTGAAATTGGTATGGCCTTGGGTGGATTTCACAAAAGCTTTACCACCCGCAACCTGCATACGCAAGGACGGCAAGTAAAGCTGTCTTTGATTGATGGGCCTTTTAAGCAATTGGAAGGTACTTGGGATTTCTATCCGCTATCGCAAGAGGGCAGTACAGAGTTGCAGCGTGCGTGTCGGGTCGAGCTGACTTTGCATTACAGCTTTGAGAGCATGTTTGGTGGATTGGTAGGGCCTCTATTTGACAAAATCGCCGCCACCTTGATAGACGCATTTGTGCAGCGCGCTGAAAAAGTCTACGTGTGATGTCTGCCAATCTGTTGCGAGTTACTGTGGTGTATTCAAGCCTGCCTCGTGAGGTAAGAGAACATTTTTTGGAATTACCACCATCATGTACCGTCAAAGATGCACTTTTGGCATG
>DDYJ01000016.1:27388-27521 GCA_002347905.1 Comamonadaceae bacterium UBA2237
TTGGGGTTTGGGGGCGTCCTGTATCAACAGACTTTGTATTGCGTAACAACGATCGCCTAGAAATCTACCGACCGCTCAAAGTCGATCCTAAAGTCGCCCGAAGAGAGCGTTTTCAAAAACAAGGGTCCCGTGC
>DDYJ01000016.1:27601-28206 GCA_002347905.1 Comamonadaceae bacterium UBA2237
TTAAGGTTTTTATTAGAACGGCCTGAACTCGCGCCCTTAGTCACCTCCTGCGCTGCAGAGCTTGATCTGCATCAGTATTTGTTGGAGGACCCACGCAGGGAAATTCAGCAAAACGTACTGGCGACTTTAAAAGATGCGGATGCACGCGAAAACTATGCAGTGTGGCTGCGGTTTAGGCAGCGAATATTGGCCCATTCGACCTTAGAAGCGAGTTATTTGGCACTTTTCCAAGGCGATGGCGTGGATGTACCTCCATTGCTTGTACATCAACTCAGCCAAATTCTTTTGCGACATATCCTAAAAGGCGAGGCAACGGCTATGCAAGTGCGAATCGCCGAAATGTTTTTCCGTTCGCAAAAAATAACGGTACTTGATGATGGCGTTGTGATGGCCGCCGATGAAGAAACGGTAGAGCGATTGGCAACACAAAGTAGTTTTGGCACCTTAGGCGATTTGCTGCAAAAGGGAGGTATCAAACTCAAAAGTGTGGATTTGGATGTTCTGCAACCCGAGTCATCGGATGCATATTGGCCACGCAGCGAAAATTTCGATTGGGCTGTCCAGCTCAACCATGGGCAACCTGCATTGGATGCCCTGTGTCATGT
>DDYJ01000016.1:28218-30287 GCA_002347905.1 Comamonadaceae bacterium UBA2237
GAAAAAGATATCGATGATGAACAGTGGGTTTGGCATGTTGGTCTAGATGCACAGGCCAGCGGCGTATTGAATGCGCTTTACCAAGGCGAAGAGGTGGAGACCGAGAGAATGGAACGCATGTTGTGCTTGTTCTCTATGCGTTTTCTAGAACCTAACGATATGTCAGTTTCTATTCGCGGCAAGCCTGTTTATTTAGCTATGGCAATGGATGCAGAACAACGCCTGAAATTGAAACCGCAAAACTTGCTGCTGAACTTACCTTTGACCAAGCGCTCTTGAGAATTTGTATACAGCGTTAATAGGTAGTTACCTAAAATAAATATCTTTGGAGCTCTCCCATGCGCCTTCTCGGCAAAGCCCTCACCTTCGACGACGTGTTGCTGGTGCCCGCCTACTCCCAAGTCCTGCCTAAGGACACCTCCCTCGCCACCATTTTTTCTCGCAATATTGCACTGAACTTGCCCCTGGTTTCTGCGGCCATGGACACTGTTACCGAATCGCGTCTGGCCATTGCCATTGCCCAAGAGGGTGGCATGGGAATCGTGCATAAAAATCTCACAGCTAACGAGCAAGCGGCTGAAGTTGCCAAAGTGAAACGTTATGAGAGCGGCGTTCTTTTAGACCCAGTCATCATCACGCCCAGCCACACGGTGCGTCAGGTACTGGCGCTGTCGCAAGAGTTGGGCATCTCTGGTTTCCCTGTGTGCGATGGTGGCAAGGTGGTGGGTATCGTGACAAACCGCGACTTGCGCTTTGAGAGTCGTTACGACGTGCAAGTCAAAGAGATCATGACGCCTCGCGAGCGTTTGGTTACCGTGCCCGAAGGCACGACACCAGAGCAAGCCAAAGCATTGTTGAACAAGCACAAACTCGAACGATTGCTGGTAATCAATGATGCGTTCGAACTCAAAGGTCTCATCACTGTTAAAGACATTACCAAACAAACAAGTTTTCCCAATGCTGCCCGTGATGCTACTGGTCGATTGCGTGTGGGGGCTGCAGTTGGTGTAGGCGAGGGCACTGAAGAGCGTGTCGAAGCCTTGGTCAAAGCTGGGGTTGACGCTATCGTGGTCGACACCGCGCACGGACACAGTCATGGCGTGATTGAACGCGTCAAGTGGGTGAAACAAAACTATCCGAATATCGATGTGGTGGGCGGAAACATTGCAACAGGGGCAGCGGCTTTGGCTTTGGTCAAAGCAGGAGCGGATGCAGTCAAAGTGGGTATTGGCCCCGGCTCCATTTGCACCACGCGCATCGTGGCAGGCGTTGGTGTTCCGCAAATCATGGCGATTGATAGCGTAGCAACAGCCCTGCAGGGTACGGGCGTACCTTTGATTGCGGATGGTGGCATTCGTTACAGCGGAGATATTGCGAAAGCCTTGGCTGCAGGGGCGTCTAGCGTGATGATGGGTGGCATGTTTGCAGGTACCGAAGAAGCGCCTGGCGAAGTCATTCTTTACCAAGGCAGAAGTTATAAAAGTTACCGTGGTATGGGCTCAATCGGCGCGATGCAACAAGGTAGTGCTGACCGGTATTTTCAAGAGTCGAGTACGGGCAACCCCAATGCAGACAAACTCGTGCCTGAAGGTATTGAAGGACGTGTGCCCTACAAAGGTTCGATGATCAGCATCATCTACCAAATGGCTGGAGGTATTCGCGCCAGCATGGGCTACTGCGGTTGCGCCACGATCGACGATATGAAAAACAAGGCTGAATTTGTTGAAATCACCACGGCAGGCATACGTGAAAGCCATGTGCATGACGTGCAAATCACAAAAGAAGCGCCCAACTACCGCGCTGAATAGCGTCGAACACAGTTCTTCCCCGGTGACGAACCGCCCCGAGGGGCGGTTTTGTTTTTTGAGACAATATGCCAAGGCCACTTAAGGCCCTTTTTTATTGATGTCACACCACAAAATTCTTATTCTTGACTTCGGTTCCCAAGTCACCCAGCTGATTGCCCGCCGCGTGCGTGAGGCCCATGTTTACTGCGAAGTCCATCCCTGTGATGTCAGCGAAGAATGGGTGCGCTCTTATGCCGCAGACGGCAATTTAAAAGGCGTCAT
>DDYJ01000016.1:30334-31143 GCA_002347905.1 Comamonadaceae bacterium UBA2237
GGCATTTGCTATGGCATGCAAACCATGGCGCAGCAATTGGGTGGAAAAGTAGAAAGTGGGCAGACCCGCGAATTTGGTTACGCCGAAGTGCGCGCCCATGGACATACCGCGTTTCTCAAAGATATTGCTGACTTCACTACCTCAGAAGGGCACGGCATGCTCAAAGTGTGGATGAGTCACGGCGACAAGGTCACCGAACTTCCAACTGGTTTTAAGGTAATGGCCAGCACACCTAGTTGCCCGATTGCAGGCATGGCAGATGAAGCGCGTAAGTTTTATGCAGTGCAGTTTCACCCTGAAGTGACGCACACAGTGCAAGGCCAAGCCATGCTCAACCGTTTTGTGCGCAATATCTGTGGCGCAAAACCTGATTGGGTGATGCGTGACCACGTTGCCGAAGCAGTGGAATTGATACGCCAACAAGTGGGTGACGAAGAGGTTATCTTGGGCTTGTCAGGCGGAGTTGATTCCTCGGTGGCAGCCGCTTTGATTCACCGCGCAATTGGTGACCAATTGACCTGCGTGTTTGTAGACCATGGCCTGTTGCGTTTGAATGAAGGCGACTTGGTGATGGAGATGTTTGTAGGCAAACTCCACGCAAAAGTTATTCGTGTCGATGCCAGCGATCTCTTTTTAGGAAAATTGGCTGGGGTGAGTGACCCAGAAGCCAAACGCAAAATCATTGGCGGGTTATTTGTCGATGTTTTCAAAGAACAAGCAGCCAAACTCAAAGCAGGTGATGGTGGCCACAAAGGTGCAACGTTCTTGGCCCAAGGCACGATTTATCCTGATGTGATTGAGTCAGGTGG
>DDYJ01000145.1:0-419 GCA_002347905.1 Comamonadaceae bacterium UBA2237
ACGGGTGTTTTGTGGCGCCAACAATGCGGGTAGCTGTGGCTGATGCCATGCGTGGCCATCAATCGGTTGGCGTTTTTGAGCGTTTCCAAAATAACGGGAACAGCTTTCCAAATATGCTCGCCACCAAACAATGCAAACTCAGCGGCATATGCGCCGTTACCTTGCACGGGGTTCAAGATATCGTCGTACTTCAAACCGTGCGCTACGCAGGAGTTGAAGTCATCCACGCCATAGGCAGGTGCGCTGTGGACGATACCTGTACCGTCGTCTGCAGTCGCGTAGTCGGCCAAATACACAGGCGCAGTGCGTGCAAAGCCTGCGTCGACATGTGCGAGTGGGTGATGGAATTCGATGAGGTCGAGTTTTTTGCCGACTGTTGTAGCTACAACTTTTCCGCTGAGTTGCCAGCGTTCTAAACA
>DDYJ01000145.1:570-746 GCA_002347905.1 Comamonadaceae bacterium UBA2237
GGCTGGGCGCATAAAAAGGCGACGTCTAGGGTGTCGCTCTTTTTATCTGCGTATTCGATTTCAAATTCGGCTAGTGAAGAGCCGCAATCAAAGCACCAATACACGGGCTTCAAACCGCGATAGACAAAACCGCGCTCGATCACGCGTTTGAAAGCGCGAATTTCTCCTGCTTCGTT
>DDYJ01000145.1:840-3214 GCA_002347905.1 Comamonadaceae bacterium UBA2237
TGTTGGTCGATTTGCTCAGTGGCGAAGGCACGGCTTTTGGCCTGCATATCGTCACGGTTGAGTTTGCGACCATGGAGTTTTTCAATCGCGTTTTCTATCGGCAAACCATGGCAATCCCATCCAGGGATGTATTGCGCATCAAAGCCCGCCAATTGGCGAGATTTAACAATCATGTCTTTCAATACTTTGTTGAGCGCATGGCCAATGTGTAATTTGCCGTTCGCGTAGGGCGGGCCGTCGTGCAGGACAAACAAGGGTTGACCGTGTCTAGCCAAACGAAGTTTTTTATACAACCCGTCATCTGTCCAACTTTTTGCCCAAGCGGGTTCACGTTTGGGTAAATCGCCACGCATCGGAAACGGCGTGTCGGGCATATTCAGGGTGGCGCGGTAATTGTTCTTATCGGTCATGGTGTTAGGTGTTTTCTGCGAACCAGGTACGTGCGTCTTCGCAGTCTTTGTGTATGCCTTGTTTCAAGGCGTCCATACCGTCGTAGGCCAACTCGTCGTGCAATTTATGCAACAGTTCAACGCGAATAATTTTACTGTAGCCCCCCTCAGCGCCGAGGCTGGCGGGCCAATCTAGGCAATGGGTTTCCAGCAAGACACGTCCGCCGTTGACATCGTTGGGGTCAAGCGAAGGACGAATACCTAAATTGGCAACGCCTTGCAACGGCGTTTCTTGTAATCCATGCACACGCACCACAAAAATTCCGCTCGCCGCTGGCTTCCAATGGGCAAAGCGCAGATTGAGGGTGGGGCATTGCAATTCACGACCCAGTTTGCGGCCGTGCACTACGTGTCCGGAGATGGCGTAGGGACGCCCCAGCAGTTGGGCTACTTCTTCCATAGCGCCTCTTGATAAGGCCTCACGCACAGCAGAACTTGAAACGCGCAAGCCACGCACTTCGTAGCTGTTCATACGGGCCACGTCAAAACCGAGTTGCGTGCCAGCTGCGTCGAGCATGGTGTAGTCGCCAAGGCGTTTGGCACCAAATCGAAAGTCATCGCCGACCAGCACATATTTGACGCCAAGGCCTTTGACTAAAACGTTGTTGATGAAGTCATCAGGCGATTGGGCAGCAAATTTTTCGTTGAACGGCAAGACGATGCACTGTTGCACGCCACATGCTGCAAGTTCGTGGAGCTTGTCGCGCAAAGTGGCGATGCGGGCTGGTGCTAGATCGGGTTGTTTGAAGGTTTTGGCAAAGTAGTCGCGCGGATGGGGTTCAAAAGTCATCACGCAACTGGCGACATGGCGATGGCGCGCTTCGTTTTGCAGCAAAGCCAGCATCGCTTGGTGGCCGCGGTGCACACCGTCAAAGTTACCGATGGTCAAGGCGCAAGCCTTGGCTTGGTCGGGGTGGTCAAAGCCTCTGAGAATTCGCATGTTTGATTTAGTTTGTGACATTTATAAAACTGTCACTCATTAGGGTTATATTGTCGTTGATAGACGTGCATTCCCTTATCGGTTCATTAAGTTTTGGATGGAGGTGTGTTTTGAAGGTCTTGAAACTGTCAGCGCAAGGACTTCCACAGTCTTGGATTTCGCTCGAACAAGCGGTGATCCACTACGCAGCCGGCGATGTTCGCTGGGAATCTGGCGGCGAGGTAGCAGTTTTCCATGGCGGTACCAACGCCATTACAGGCCAGCAGTCGATCATCACGGTCAACAGCATCATCGGCACCAAGGGCGTGCCCAAAATCAATCCCTTTGATCTGCGTTCGGGCTTGACCAACACCAAGTTATTTATCCGGGATCGCAATATTTGCGCCTATTGCGGCAACCATTTCCATGAGACTGAGTTGACGCGCGAGCACATCACACCGTTTGGTCAAAACGGTAAGGACCATTGGATGAATGTGGTGACGGCTTGTAAGTCATGTAACCACCGCAAAGGCAACCGTACGCCGGAGCAGGCCAAGATGCCTTTGCTCTATACCCCTTATGTGCCTAGTTTGTGGGAAGACTTTATTTTGCGTAATCGGCGGATTTTGGCGGACCAGATGGAGTTTTTGTTGGCGCATGTGCCTAAGAGTTCTCGGTTGGTGGCTTGACGTCTTTTGTCTAGTTCGCCGGATTTAATTTGCTCCGGCGAGGCAGCTGACTGCGGCTTCCTCATGGGGTACCGATAAATCGTCAGCCGCAGCCAGCTGCCTCGCCTGCGGGGTTTAGGTTTTCTGACTTTTTAATTACCTAAAAATTTTGCAATTTCAGCTGGGTATATCAAGTGCTCTTGCGTGAGTACTCTCGCCGCCAAACTTTCTGCCGTGTCGTTTTCCATGACGGGAACTACCGCTTGCGCCAATATGGGGCCATGGTCTAGCTCGGCGCTTACTTGATGGACTGTTGCGCCGGCAAATTGGCAGCCAGC
>DDYJ01000145.1:3308-3442 GCA_002347905.1 Comamonadaceae bacterium UBA2237
CGCATGAAGCCAGCAAGTACTACCAAGGCTGGTGCGTGTTGGCCGATTTGTTTTATTAGTGCTGTGTCAAAGGCTTCTCTGGGATTGGTCGCATTGGCGAAGTTGGTGTGGTCGACTACTTGGGTTGTGATGCC
>DDYJ01000066.1:0-497 GCA_002347905.1 Comamonadaceae bacterium UBA2237
GACAAAGTGGAATAAGCCACGACACGCTTGATATCGTTTTGAATCAAGCCAAGAAAGCCCATAAACAAAGCAGTGATAGCACCAATCACCATTACCAAGTTCAAAGCGGTGTCTGACAGCTCAAACAGAGGCGACATACGCGCCACCATAAAGATACCTGCCGTCACCATCGTTGCTGCATGGATCAAAGCAGAGATCGGTGTTGGGCCTTCCATGGAGTCTGGCAACCACACATGCAATGGAAACTGCGCCGATTTACCCATCGCACCAATGAACAAGCAAATACAAATCACCGTCACCAGCATCCACTCGGTGCCTGGCAAGTTGAGTGCAGCCAAGTCAGCCGTCTTAGCAAAGGCTTCTGTGTAATTGAGCGTTCCAGCGAATGCAGCGATCAAACCGATACCTAAGATAAAACCAAAGTCACCCACACGGTTGACCAAGAAAGCTTTCATATTGGCAAAGATGGCTGTGGGTTTGTTGAACCAGAAGCCAAT
>DDYJ01000066.1:555-2925 GCA_002347905.1 Comamonadaceae bacterium UBA2237
ATATGCACCATGAGCGACACAAATGTGACCACGCACATCATCATCGCAGTGAGTCCGTCAATCAAGAAGCCAATTTCCATCTTCAAGCCACCTACCACCATCCAGGTGTAGAGGGTTTCATTGAAGCGGGCACCATCTACTCCAACGCTCCACAGCGTTTGTGCAGACAAGATGAAAGCGACTAAAACACCCAAGATCGTCAGACTGTGCGTGATACGACGGCCCAACCAGTTACCACCGAAATGGGTGCCAAAAACGCCTGCCAATACCGAGCCCACTAGAGGCGCAAGAGGTACGGCAAGCAAGTTAGAAGTTTGAAGGGTTTGAGACATACGTTAACCCTTGAGCGTATTGAGTTCATCCACGTTGATGCTCGACTTGTTTCTGAACAACTGCACCAAGATGGCCAAACCAATCGCAGACTCAGCGGCTGCAACAGTGAGGATGAAGAAAACAAAAATTTGTCCGTGCAAATCGCCCAAGTAATGCGAGAAAGCGACGAAGTTCATGTTCACAGCCAACAGCATGAGCTCGATGGCCATTAACAGAACGATCAAGTTTTTGCGATTCAAGAAAATGCCGATCACAGAAAGTGCAAACAAAATTGCACCTACGGTCAGGTAGTGTCCTAATGTGATGTTCATGCTGATTTCTCCGGCTCAATGGCAGGGACAACGTCTGGTTTAACAGGTGCCATCTTGACGAGAGAAACTCTGTCGCTGGCTTTCACACGCACTTGGTCTGCGGGGTTTTGCGCTTTGGTGTCTTTGCGTGCGCGCAAAGTCAAGGCGATTGCCGCAATTAAAGCGACTAACAAAATAAGCGCGGCAACTTGAACGGGATAAAGATACTCTGTGTAGAGCAAAACGCCGAGCGCCTTGGTGTTCGATGCTTCGGTAACAACCATATGCCCTACTGCAACTGCAGACGAGGCAGCATCAACGGCTATAGGCGCGACCATTGCAGGAAATTGCGGGGTATGCGGGACAGTCACTCTGAAACCAGCCAGCAATACAGCAGCCAATTCCAAAGCAATCACAGCACCCATCGTGGCAGCCAGCGGAAAGTGTTTCCAAAAGCCTAAGCGGATGCTGTCAATATTGATATCCAACATCATCACTACAAAGAGGAACAACACCATCACTGCACCGACGTAAACCAGAACCAGTGCAATCGACAAAAACTCAGCTTCTAACAACATCCACAAGCCAGATGCTTGAAAGAAAGCCAATACAAGGTAGAGCGCAGCATGCACAGGATTACGCGCCGTGATGACGCGAAAGGCGGCAAACAGCAAGACTGCTGAGAACGCGTAAAAAAGAGCCGATTGAGCATCCATCATCAAATCTTTCAGCGGTATTTCGCATCGGCCGCTTTATTGGCGGCTATTTCTGGTTCGTAGCGGTCACCCACTGCTAACAACATCTCTTTGGTGAAGTACAGGTCACCGCGCTTTTCACCGTGGTATTCAAAAATATGGGTTTCCACAATCGAATCGACTGGGCAGCTTTCTTCGCAGAAGCCGCAGAAGATGCATTTGGTCAGATCAATGTCATAACGTGTTGTGCGACGTGAACCATCGGCGCGTTGGTCTGATTCAATTGTGATTGCCATCGCAGGACAGACCGCTTCGCACAATTTACATGCGATGCAGCGCTCTTCCCCGTTTTCATAGCGGCGCAAGGCATGCAAGCCACGAAAGCGTGGCGATTGAGGCGTTTTTTCTTCAGGGAATTGCACCGTGATGCTGCGCGAGAACATGTACTTGCCCGTTAAAGCCATGCCCTTGAAAAGTTCGAGTAGCAAAAAGCTCGACAAAAAGTCGCGCAGTGAAAAAGCAGAGGGGCGTGTGATCGCAGTCATGATGGGTACGGCCTCAGTTCCAAATATTCCAAGGTGTTTGAATCCAAACACCTACTACCAGCAACCAGACTAGGGTGACGGGGATAAAAATCTTCCAACCCAAACGCATGATTTGGTCGTAGCGATAACGAGGGAAAGTCGCGCGCACCCACAAAAACATGGTGACGACTACAAAGGTTTTGATGCCCAACCAAATCCAACCAGGCACCATATTGAATAAGGCGTTATCAATTGGCGATAACCAGCCGCCTAAGAACATGACTACGGTCAACATCGACACCAAAATCATATTGGCGTATTCGGCCAAGAAGAACATGGCAAACGCCATGCCAGAGTATTCAATCATGTGGCCGGCCACAATTTCAGATTCGCCTTCGACCACGTCGAAAGGATGGCGATTGGTCTCGGCTAAACCAGAAATAAAGTACACGACAAAAATCGGCAACAAAGACAACCAGTTCCAAGACAAGAAGTTCAAACCAAGGTCCGCCATATTGCCTTTGGCTT
>DDYJ01000066.1:3004-4366 GCA_002347905.1 Comamonadaceae bacterium UBA2237
TCACAAAGCAAAAGCCCATGGCGATTTCATAGCTCACCATTTGCGCCGATGCACGCATGGCACCCAAGAAAGCGTATTTGGAGTTAGAAGCCCAGCCAGCGATGATTACGCCATAGACCTCTAGCGAAGTAATCGCCATCAAAAACAAAAGGCCAGCATTGACATTGGCTAAAGCTACATCGGGACCAAATGGCACCACTGCCCAAGCTGCCAGCGCAGGCATGATGGTCATGATGGGGCCTAATAAAAACAAACCGGTGGTGGCTTGCGTGGGAATGATGATTTCTTTGGTCATCAACTTCAACGCGTCTGCGATAGGCTGCAACAACCCACCAGGACCGGTACGGTTGGGGCCTTTACGAATTTGGGTGTAGCCAATAGCCTTACGTTCCCACAATGTCAGATAAGCCACACAGCCCAAGAGCGGCAACAATACGGCTACGATTTTCATCAGCGTCCAGAGCACGGGCCATGCGTAATTGACCCAAAAGAAATGGGTGCTCAACTGCAAACCAGAGTTATAAATCAGGTCAACCATCAGGTGGCACTCCCCGCTTTTGCATCTGCTGTCATCTGCAACGAAGGAGCACGGCGCACCAAACTGTCGAGTTGGTAGATGGAGGCAACTTCAGGCTTCTCGGTTGCGGGCGTTAGATCAATGGCAACATCACACGCGTTCGACAAACGTGATGTGATATCAGCAGGAATGGCTTTGGCACGCACTTCTTCAATCGTCTCCAACTCAAACCCGGGTACATTGAGCATAGAACCTAACACGCGCAACACTTTCCATGCAGGACGGGTTTCACCCAAAGGCTTGACGACACCGTGGAAGCTTTGTGCGCGGCCTTCGGTATTGATAAACGTTCCAGCTGTTTCAGTGAATGGCGCGATAGGCAAGAGCACATCGCTAAATGCCATATTGGTCTTGAACGACGAAAGTGTCACTACCATCTCAGCTTTTTCTAGAGCTTGCACAGCCGCCGCGCCATGCGCCATGTCGGCATGGGGTTCGGTATGCAAGAGCAACGCGGCTTTCAAACCACCACGCGCCATTTGCGCCGCGTTTTGTCCACCGTGCGATGGGACAGCGCCTACCACTTGTGCGCCCACCGTATTAGCAGCCTCACCAAAGTAACCGACAGTCGCGCCAGTTTGGGCGCCGATCCAATTGGCTAATACCAGCAAGCTAGAAGCTTTTGCATGGTGTGCTGCGGCATTGCCTAACAAAATGGCTTTGCGTTCACCACTGTGCAAAGATTTTGCAATCGCTTGTGCTTGTGGGTTGCTTGCGTTGCCAGCCACAGGCGCCGTTGCACCAGTGAGTTGCGCAACAGCTGCAGCCACATCGGCCAATGCTTG
>DDYJ01000025.1:0-293 GCA_002347905.1 Comamonadaceae bacterium UBA2237
CTTTGCTCAAACGCCAATGGCACAAAGCTAGATCCCGGTGCATTCAAATTTTCATCAATACCGCGCTCTGCGTGGATGCGGTAAAAACCACCCACCACATAACGGTCCATCATGTAGACAACCGGTTCTGCGACGGCATCGTTAAGCCGCTCATGGGTGATCACACCTTCTTGAATAATGACCTCGTTGAGCGTTTGTCCGTCTTTGATCACGCTCATTTTGTTGCGTGTTTTGCGGTTGATTTCATCTAAATCTTTGACATCGCGCACCGTCATGATGCCCATGCCATAGGT
>DDYJ01000025.1:326-5051 GCA_002347905.1 Comamonadaceae bacterium UBA2237
ACTTCACCGCATTGGTTAAACATCGGGTTGATCAACCATGGATCTACGCCCAGCAATTTGCCAAAGCGCTTGCTGACCTCTTCGTAAGACTCAAAGTGCTTGCTCTTGCGACGCACGCTCCAACCCGCATGCAACGGAGGCAACAAATATTGTTCGTGTAACTCTTCCAAAATACCTGGAACACCTGGGCTCAAATCGTTATTCAACAAAATCGTGCAGGGGTCAAAGTCTTTGAGGCCTATGCGTCGTTTTGTGCGAATGACAGGCTCTAGAGTGACATGGTCTCCGTTTGGCAATTCAATCGTTGTGTTTTCTTTGATCTCTGGGTTGATCGAGCCAATCCGAACATTCAAACCTGCCATGTAGAAGATGCGCTGCAGCTGCCCCACATTCGACAGATAAAACATATTGCGCGTGTGGTTCTCAGGAATCACCAGCAAGTTGCGCGCTTCGGGGCATATTTTTTCAATCGCTGCCATCGCCGCTTGCACGGCTAAGGGCAACATTTCTGGTGTGAGGTTGTTCCATCCACCGGGGTAAAGGTTGGTGTCAACTGGCGCGAGTTTGAAGCCAGCGTTGCGAATATCGACCGAACTGTAGAAAGGCGGTGTGTGCTCCATCCATTCCAAACGGAACCAACGCTCAATCGCTGGCATGGAGTCCAGCACGCGTTGTTCAAGTTCGTTGATGGGGCCGGTCAATGCCGTGATGAGATGGGGAACCATGGAGTCCTTGGAAGGTGGTGTGCGATTCTAGGGGTTGGCGCGCAAACAAGTCGCATGCAAACAGAGTATGTGATAACTTTTTAGTTACGAATCTGCCCTTGTCCCATCACAACATATTTCAGAGAGGTGAGCCCTTCAATTCCAACAGGCCCACGGGCGTGGAATTTGTCGGTGGAGATGCCGATCTCCGCACCGAGTCCGTATTCAAAACCATCTGCAAATCGCGTGCTGGCGTTGACCATCACACTGGAGGAATCGACCTCACGAACAAACTGTTCGATATGGCGATGGTTGTTAGAAATGATGGCATCGGTATGGTGACTCGAGTAATGGTTGATATGCGCAATGGCTTCATGCACATCGGCCACTAGTTTGATGCTGATGATGGGTGCGAGGTATTCGGCAAACCAGTCTTGTTCATGTGCGTCTTGAATGTTTGCACCAGAAACTTGCGACAAAATTTTCTTTGCTTCTGGGCAACAACGCATCTCCACACCTTTAGCGGCATAGATGGCGCCAATACGTGGCAAAAATATGTCTGCTTCACTTCGCGCCACCAACAAGCCTTCAGCTGCATTGCATGGGCTGTACTTTTGGGTTTTGGCGTTATCTGCAATCGTCACCGCCATATCGATATCGCAAGCGGTATCGACATAGACATGGCAGTTCCCATCCAAATGTTTTATGACGGGTATCTTGGCCTCTTGGCTGATGCGCTCAATCAATCCTTTGCCACCACGCGGAATGATGACGTCGACAAACTCTTTTAAGGTAATCAAGTGGCCTACTGCATCTCGGTCTGTGGTTTGCACCAACTGCACGGCATCTTGCGGCAATCCACTTTCAAGCAAAGCCTGTTGCACGAGTTGCGCCAAGGATTTGTTGGAATCGATCGCTTCAGAACCGCCACGCAAGATGCAAGCATTGCCACTTTTGATAGCTAAGGATGCCGCCTCAATCGTGACATTGGGACGACTCTCAAACACCATACCAAACACACCGATAGGCACGCGCATCTGACCGACACGAATCCCACTGGGTTGCTCTTTCATACCGATGATGTCGCCAATGATGTCGGGCATGCTGGCGAGTTGCTCACAGCCTTGCGCGCACGTCTCCAACACTTGGGGCGTAAGCTTGAGTCGATCCACCATAGCAGCTTCTAATCCTGCTGCTTTGGCCCGCTCGATATCTTTGCCGTTATCTATTTGCAATGCACCAGTGTGGCTACGCAACAATTTCGCCAAGATGCGCAAAGCTAGGCTTTTTTGTTCAGCCGATGCTTTGGCCATGAGCGCAGACGCGGCTTTGGCTTGCACACCGAGCAGATGCACTTGTTGGGCGATAGAAGTTGCGTTCATAGGTGCATTTTCGCTCAAGCTGTGCGCGGCATGCAGGCGCGACACAAACGCATGGCCAATCGATGCAAAGCTTGCCAACTATCACTCGGCCAATCAGCTCGGCGAATGCCTTTGACGATGCCATCTACATGGTGGGCTGACACCAATAATTTATCGATGGCTGAAGCTGACAAACTAGGCAATATGCGTTCAAACAGTCGCTCGCGTGGTCCCCAAATACGCTGCTCGCGCAAGACCATCGGCAAAGCTTTACCAGCAGCGACGGCGTCTTTCACGCGCTTGAGCGCGCGAATCTCCTCGGCCAAGGCATAGTGCACGAACACTTCTGATTCGCCTTCGGCTTTTAATCCATCGAGCATGCGCTGAACGCGTACGGGCTGTCCGCTCAGCACTGCTGCGCTGAGTTTGAAAGCGTCGTAGCGCGCCACATTCAGTACGGCGCGCTCGATCTGCTCTAAACTCAATTCACCTTCTGGATATAGAAGGGCAAGTTTTTGAATTTCTTGATGCGCAGCCAGCAAGTTTCCTTCGACACGGTCTGCAAAAAATTGCAGCGCCTGTTGTCCCGCCTCACCACCCAAAACCTTTTGGCCTTGCGCTTGCAAACGTTGCGCAATCCAAGCGGGCAAAGAAGCACGCTCGATCGGATCAATTTGAATACTGGCACCGTTGTTCTCTAAGGCTGAAAACCATGCCGTACTTTTACTGGCTTTGTCTAAACGCGGTAACACCACGAGGGTAAGAACGCCGTCTTGTTGTGATGCACTCTCTGCAATTTGCTGCAAAGCCACAGCACCTTCTTTGCCAGGCTTTCCGGATGGGATGCGAATTTCAACAATTTGCTTATCAGCAAACAGACTCATCGAGCCACCTGCTGCCAGCACTTCGCCCCAATCAAAATGCGCGCCTGACACCGTGAATACCATGCGCTCGGTATAACCTTGTCCGCGGGCCACTTGGCGAATCGCATCACCCGCCTCTTGTTGCAACAAAGCTTCGTCACCATGCAAGGTGTAGAGCGTTCGTACACCTTTGGCACTGACTCCTTGCAGGTGTTGGTGAAGTTGAGACAGGGCGATTTGCATGTGCGTTACGAGGTGTTAAAAATATCTAACAAAGTGCCTTTGTTTGTGAAATTTAGAGCGACTGCACAGCCGCTAAACGCCGCAATATCTGCTGTATCAAATCATTTTCCATATCGCGGTAGAGCAAGGCCTCTTCTGATTCTTTCGACAAAGCACCGGTCTCATTGAAATTGATATCGCGCGTCAAGAAAATTTCAGCGTCTGGGATTAACTCCTTACCGCCTTGTGTACGCAATCTAAAACGGTAGCGCAACCGTAATTGGTATTCACGAATTGCACCCGTGGAAGTGCGCCCCAAAATAACTTTTTCACGCACGTTCAAAATTGGCTCGTAAATCACCTGCGCCTTCTCTACATCGCGCACATCGGTGATTACTGTCACTTGTCCCGATGCCGCAATGTTGCGACGCAAACTTGCACCCATGGCATCGTTCTCGGGCAAATTCACAAACAAGGTTTTAAATGCATAGTTCGGTGGTTGGCGCAGCTGAAAGCCACACCCTGCCACAACAGCCACCAAGTTGATCAACACGAAACGACGCAGGTACAACATATCAGCTCCTACAAAACAATATTGACCAAACGGCCTGGAACCACAATTACTTTTTTAGGTGCTGCACCATTAGCCTGCTTGGTAAATGCTTCCGTCGCCAAAGCGGCTTTTTCTATGTCTTCTTTAGATGCAGTGACCGCCACTTCGATCGCACCACGCAACTTGCCATTGATCTGCAACATCAATTCCAACGCGTCGCGCTCTAATGCTTTTTCATCGATATCAGGCCATGGTGCGTCCAGAAGATTGCCGCCTACTTTGGCAAAACCCAACTCTTGCCACAACTGATCAGCAATATGCGGACAAGCGGGATACAGCATACGCAGCAACACAGACACGCCCTCAGACAACACCGCTTGGTCACCCGTACTGTCATCCGGTTTAAAGTCTTCAAGGGCATTGAGCAACTTCATACAACCAGAGACAACCGTGTTGTATTGCATACGCTCGTAGTCGTAACTCACTTGCTTCAAGACCAAGTGCATTTCGCGCCGCAGCGTTTTCGCATCGGCGCGCAATGGGTTCTTGTCGAGAAGACCAGCAAAGTGGTGCGCGGTTTTCGCAGAGGCGCTATTGCTCTCTGACAAACGCGTGGCATGCTTATGCGCAAAGGCCCACAAGCGACGTAAAAAGCGATAACTGCCTTCCACAGCTGCGTCATTCCACTCCAAAGTAGCTTCAGGCGGCGCAGTGAACATCGTGTAGAGCCGCGCTGTATCGGCCCCATATTTTTCAATCAAGTCCTGCGGGTCAATGCCATTGTTCTTGGACTTCGACATCGTGCCCACACCTTCGTAATCAATCGGTGTACCAACAGGCAGCTCTCCGTCTGAACTCGTGGCCTTGTTTTTTAACTTAGCGCCAATCACCTTGCCGCTATCGTCCAAAACATGCTCAATGTCATGCGGCCAGAAATAATCTTTGCCACCTTTAGCGGTACGACGCGAATAGATATGGTTCAACACCATGCCTTGCGTCAACAACTTAGAAAACGGCTCGTC
>DDYJ01000103.1 GCA_002347905.1 Comamonadaceae bacterium UBA2237
GGCTTACGTTTGCCAGCCATGATTTGACCATCTTCAAACTGGCGACGTACTTCGACGACCACAGAACCAGCAGCACGACCTACCGCTTCCATGGCCATTGCGCCAAAGAGGTAAGGAATCAAGCCGCCGATGAACAAACCAACTATGACTTTGGGGTCGCTCAAACTGAATGCCACAGTGATACCGCGGCCTTCAAGTGAATGTGTGAAGTCAGCAAACAAAACCAAAGCTGCCAAGCCAGCAGAACCGATGGCGTAGCCTTTGGTCACAGCTTTTGTCGTGTTACCAACAGCGTCAAGCGGGTCAGTGACATCACGCACAGAGGCGGGCAATTCAGCCATTTCCGCGATACCACCCGCGTTGTCGGTGATGGGGCCATATGCGTCCAAAGCCACCACAATGCCAGCCATGCTCAACATGGCCGTAGCAGCAATTGCAATGCCGTACAACTCACCCAATTGGTATGCCGACAAAATGCCAGCGCACACCATGAGCACAGGCCATGCAGTTGACCTCATAGACACACCCAAGCCTGCAATGATATTGGTGCCGTGACCTGTAGTAGAAGCTTGCGCAATGTGTTGCACTGGTGGGTACTGCGTACCGGTGTAGTACTCTGTAATCCAAACCAATGCAGCAGTTAACAACAATCCAACCGCACAAGCACCCCACAAACGAATTTGTGTTCCTGCACCTAATGCGTCATCGGGCATGATGACCACGGTTACGAAGTAAAAAGCAACAAGTGACAAAACGCCAGCCACCGCTAGGCCCTTGTAGAGCGCAGGCATGACATTCTTCATATCAGGTGAAGCTTTAACGAAGAAGCAACCTACGATTGAAGCCAAGATAGAAACGCCTCCTAACACCAAGGGGTAAAGCACTGCTTGCGTAGGTGCACTAGCCACCATCAAGGCGCCTAGCACCATGGTGGCGATGAGTGTGACTGCATAGGTTTCAAACAAATCGGCAGCCATGCCCGCACAGTCGCCTACGTTGTCACCGACGTTGTCGGCAATCACTGCAGGGTTGCGTGGATCGTCTTCTGGAATACCAGCTTCAACTTTTCCAACCAAGTCGGCGCCAACGTCTGCGCCTTTGGTGAAAATACCGCCGCCCAAACGGGCAAAAATTGAAATCAAAGAAGAGCCAAATGCCAAGCCCATCAAAGGATTGAGCAAATGCGCCAAGTTTTTATCTGGGGTGTAGTTACCGTTTCCAGCGAGGAACCAATAAAAACCACCAACGCCCAAAAGGCCAAGGCCCACCACCAACATGCCGGTGATAGCGCCACCTTTGAACGCTACATCTAAAGCGGGGCCAATGCCATGCGTTGCAGCTTGTGCAGTGCGTACGTTAGCCTTGACAGATACGTTCATGCCGATGAATCCGCAAGCACCTGACAAAACAGCGCCAATCACAAAGCCAATCGCCGTCGTGCTGTTTAGGAAGATGCCAATCAATATCGCGAGCACCACACCGACCATCGNNGCGCCGAGTTGAATGGCTTCAGCAATTTCTTGCATGCGGGCATTGCCAGCATCCAAAGCCAAAATGGAAGATCGAGCCCAAAAGCCGTAGACCACGGCGACAAGGCCACACGCCAGCGCAAAAAGTAGCGCGGAATTACCTGACATAAAAACTCCTTGATGTTCTATCGCTGAAGGGCGGGCATCACGCGGGTTGCTAGATGCCACCTCTGCGTTGCTTCCTCAAGCCACAAGAAGATCTTGTTTCAAGATTGGCCAACTTGTGAACTTTAAGCTATATAAAGGTTGTAGTAAGTTTTAACAACGTAAAATTCGGGTTACTCCCTAGTTTTAACTTCTATTTAAATAATATCCATGTCACTTGATAACGTCACCCCTGGAAATAAAGCCCCTGAAGCATTCAATGTAATTATTGAAATCCCAATGAATGCAGATCCAGTGAAATACGAAGTCGACAAGGCGACAGGCGCTATTTTTGTGGACCGCTTTATGAGCACTTCCATGCACTATCCAACCAACTATGGTTATGTGCCTAAAACTATTAGTGGCGATGGTGATCCAGTCGACGTATTGGTCATTACGCCCGTTCCTTTAATTCCTGGCGTAGTGGTGCCCTGTCGTCCCATCGGTATTTTGAAAATGCAAGACGAAGCGGGCGAAGACGGCAAAGTGCTGGCCGTNNGCCCATTTCTTTGAGCACTACAAAGATTTAGAAGAAGGCAAATGGGTCAAGATTCTTGGCTGGGAAGGTCCTGAATCCGCGAAAAAAGAAATTTTGGATGGCATTGCCAATTACCAAAAATCGCAGAAATAAATCAAGCGCCTTGTTTAAACGGAGAACGCTCCGCAAGGTGCTCTAGATATTTATTAACGCCTGAACTTTCACGTTCTAAAAAACGCTCTACCGCATCGGCGAAAGCTGGATGCGCTAACCAGTGGGCGCTGTAGGTGGTCACAGGCATGAGGGCTCGGGCCATTTTGTGCTCGCCTTGTGCACCACCCTCGAAACATGACACTTTGTTGTCTATGCACCATTGCAAGGGTTGGTAGTAGCACGCTTCGAAGTGCAAGCAATCTACGCGCTCTAACGCGCCCCAGTATCGGCCGTAGGCCACAGCCTTATCGCTTCCTAAAGCGTGAACGGCAATCAAACTGCATGCGATGGGTTGGTCTTCTCGTTTTGCGAGAAACAAGACCCAGCTATGTGCCATGCGGTCTTGCATCGATTGGAAAAAGAGCCTGCTTAAATAGGGCGCATTGCCGTGTTCAAGGTAAGTGCGTTCATAGCAGTTGTAAAAAAAGTCCCAGTCTTGCTTGGAAATTTCTGCGCCCACGCGTGTTTGAAAAGTCACTCCGGCTTCATGGACACGTCGGCGTTCTTGTTTGATTTTTTTACGTTTCTCTTGCGAGAGAGAACTTAAAAAGTGGTCAAAGTCTGTGAATTGGGCATTGCGCCAATGGAATTGGACGGTTTGTCTTTGCATCAAGCCCAATGCGTCGCAGGCGACTCTGTCTTGGGTGCTGGTAAAAAGTAAATGAAGGGACGATAACTTCTGCTCTTTGCAAATATCCAATAGGGCTTGGAGCAAATGTATGCGGCTTGTGGCATCGATGGCGAGTAAACGCGAGCCTGGTACAGGTGTGAAGGGAACTGCTACCAATCCTTTGGGATAGTAGGCGAGCCCATGCTCTGCGTAAGCATTGGCCCAAGCCCAGTCAAACACATATTCGCCGTAGGAGTGCTTCTTTAGGTAGAGGGCGCAACCCGCAATGAGTTGATCTTCTTGCCA
>DDYJ01000056.1:0-5083 GCA_002347905.1 Comamonadaceae bacterium UBA2237
TGTCTTCGATGAAGTCGCCCAAATGGCTGTCGTCATCGTCACCGATAGGTGTTTCCATAGAGATGGGCTCTTTGGCAATCTTCATGATCTTGCGGATCTTGTCTTCTGGAATTTCCATCTTCTCGGCCAAGACGCTGGCATCTGGCTCAAAACCAAACTCTTGCAAGTGTTGGCGGCTGATACGGTTCATCTTGTTGATGGTTTCGATCATGTGCACAGGAATACGAATGGTGCGGGCTTGATCGGCGATGGAGCGGGTGATTGCTTGGCGAATCCACCATGTAGCGTAAGTTGAGAACTTGTAGCCACGGCGGTATTCGAACTTGTCGACCGCTTTCATCAAACCAATATTGCCTTCTTGGATTAAGTCTAAGAATTGCAAACCACGGTTGGTGTATTTCTTGGCGATAGAGATGACCAAGCGCAAGTTGGCTTCGATCATTTCTTTCTTCGCGTGGCGAGAACTGCGTTCGCCTTCGTTCATGCGCTTGTTGATGTCTTTGAGTTGCTCCAAAGGCACGACAACGCGCGATTGCAAGTCGATCAACTTTTGCTGCAATTCCTGGATGGGCGGAATATTACGACCCATGGTGGCAGACCAAGGTTTGCCAGCAGCAGCTTGTTTCTCCACCCACTTGATATTGAGTAAGTTAGGGGGGAAGTCTTTGATGAAAGTGCCTTGTGGCATGCCGCACTTGTCAACAATGATGCGACGCAATTCACGTTCTTTCTTGCGCACCTCGTCGACTTGACCGCGCACCATTTCGCACAATTTCTCAATGGTTTTGGCGGTGAAACGGATGGTCATCAACTCGGTCGTCAGAGCATGCTGGGCTTTGAGGTAAGCAGGGGATCCATAACCTTCTTTGTCGTAGACCTTGCGCAACTTCTCAAAGTGCGTTTGCATACGGTCGAAGTGGGCGAGTGCTTGGGTTTTGAGCTCTTCTAATTTCTTGGTAAGCGCTTTGGACCCGCCTTTGCCATCGTCGTCATCTTCTTCGTCAAATTCGTCGAAGTCTTCTTCTGCGACGTAGTCGTCGGCTTCATTCAGATTGTTGAATCCGTCCACTACGGTAGAGATCACTACTTTGTCTTGGCGAATTTCATCTGCCATGGCAAGGATGGCGGCGATGGTGGCAGGTGAGCCACTGATCGCTTGCATCATGTCCATCAAGCCACCTTCTATGCGCTTAGCGATTTCGATTTCGCCTTCGCGGGTCAGCAACTCGACAGTACCCATTTCGCGCATATACATACGCACGGGGTCGGTGGTGCGGCCGAATTCGCTGTCCACGGTGGAAAGGGCAGCTTCGGCTTCTTCTTCGGCTTCTTCTTCAGTAGCCGCTGTGGGTGTGTTGTTGTTCAGCAGCAGGGTTTCTGCGTCTGGCGTGTGTTCGTAAACGGCCACGCCCATGTCGTTCAGCATGGAAATCACGACTTCCATGGTTTCTGCGTCGACCAGTTTGTCGGGCAGGTGGTCGGAGATTTCGCCGTGGGTCAAATAGCCGCGGGTCTTACCGAGTTTGATCAGGGTTTTGAGGCGCTGACGGCGCTTTTGCATGTCTTCTTCAGACAACACGGTCTCATCGAGGCCGAATTCTTTCATCAAGGCGCGTTCTTTAGCCTTGCTGATCTTCATGCGCAGTGGTTTTACTTTTTCTGCAGTAGCGACTTCTTCGCCTTCCAGATCGGCTTCGATGTCGCTCAAATCGGTATCGTCTAAGCCCTTGCTAGCCTTGCCTT
Source organism: Comamonadaceae bacterium UBA2237 (assembly GCA_002347905.1). Lineage (GTDB taxonomy): Bacteria > Pseudomonadota > Gammaproteobacteria > Burkholderiales > Burkholderiaceae_C > Limnohabitans. Next base: position 1,744 of record DDYJ01000056.1, read on the forward strand.
TGTCAACGGATTTAGCAGCTTTTTTACCGGTGACTTTGGGTGCGTGGGCAACAACTGCTGGTTTTTTGGCGGGTGTTTTTGCAGGTGCCGCTTTAGCGGCTGGCTTAGCAGCTACTTTTGCAGTTGATTTAGGTGGTGGTTTGGCCGCTGACTTGGCGACAGGCTTGGCCGCAGTTTTAGCAACTGGCTTGGCTGGCGATTTAGACACGGGTTTGGCCGGTGCCTTGGCTACAGGCTTTGCCGAGGCTTTGGCTGCAGGTTTTGCTTTAACCACTGGTTTNNTGGAGCTGGCTTCTTGGATTTGGAGGCGACGGGCATGGAAACTCCTGAACTTCAGATAAACAAAAACACTCCGCGCAAGAACATGCACGGAATTGAACTGGAAAAGGGAGAAACCCTAGGAATTAGGCAAGCTAGGTGGGCGAACATTTGGTATGCAGTCCTTGCGGTTTAGCGGCGAGTCGTGCGCTGATGTCACGGTTGGCCTGGCCCGGAGGTGCTGCTGTCGCGCTTGCCAAAAATGTGGATTATACCTATTTGCCTTGCTTTTGCAAGCCCAGTTGGAGGTTTTTTCAGGGGGTCGGCGCGGCGTTGATGCCTATCTGCTTGCGCCGTTCATACAAAGCTTTGTAGCGGGTGAGGGCCGTGGGGTCCGATTGCGAATTTTCAATTGCCTGCTTCATTTGGGCGTCTAAATTCTCGAGCAATATTTTTTGCAAAATGCTGCGCAGCTCTTGGCGTGCATCTTTGGCGTGTTTGTCGTTGGCTATATCTTGCGCTTGTGCGGTGTCGGAGTCATCCAAGGCGTTGGCGAAACTGGTCGACATCACGCGTGTTGCCAAAGCCTCGCATTCATGGCCACGCAATCCCTCCAGCAATGCCGCCCAACTGAGACTGCCGTGCTCATGGTGCTGGTGGTCTATCCAGACAAACAAGGGGCCATGGGGCGGTGCGAGGCTGCATAAAAGGTCATGGTCTTCGCCAGACAACTCTTGCCAAATTTCCATGTTTGAGAGCAAGACGCGCGCGGCGTGGTCGGCTCTGCCTGCTGGAATTTGGCGGCTGCCTCGTGTCCATGTTCGGGGCTTTTTCTTGAAATCAAAACTGCGTTTGGCGTTGGGACTGGGGGGGATCCACAGGTCTTGCAATTCATTGGTGCCGAGTTCGCAAAGACTGGCAATTTCACCCAGCAATTGGCGCTTGAGCGCGCCATCTGGCAAAGCCATCCACATGGGCTTGGCGTTGCTAGCCAGGTGCGCACGGCCCTCTGCGCTGAGCAAATCGCAACCTTCGCGGGCCACCTCTATCAACATGCGGCTCAAAGGTACCGCTTCGGTGACGGCATGGGCAAACGCATCTTTACCAAAGGTGCGAATATAGCTGTCAGGGTCATGCTCGCTGGGCAAAAACAAAAACTTGATGCTTCGGACATCGCTTGCAAAACTCAGCGCGCCGTCGAGCGCTTTTTTGGCTGCACGGCGACCTGCGCTGTCTCCGTCAAAAGCAAACACGACGTTGTCAGTGAATCGGAATAGTTTTTGGATGTGGTCCCCCGTGCAGGCAGTTCCCAGTGTGGCCACTGCGTTAGCGAAGCCGAGTTGGGAGAGGGCGACCACGTCCATGTAGCCTTCGGTGACCAAGGCATAGCCGAGATCGCGCATGGCTTGGCGGGCTTCGAATAAGCCGTAGAGCTCACGACCCTTGCTGAAAACGGGCGTCTCAGGCGAGTTCAGGTATTTGGGCGTTCCATCGCCTAAAACACGACCACCAAAACCTATGCATTCACCCTTGATATTACGTATGGGAAACATGACGCGGTCACGAAAACGGTCGTAGCGTTTTTCGTCGTCTTCACCTTCTTGTTGGGTGATGACCAAGCCGCTTTCCACCAAAAGCGGGTCTTGGTAGTCTGGAAACACGCTGGCCAATGTTCGCCATCCTTCAGGGGCGTAGCCCAAGCCAAACTGTCTGGCGATTTCTCCGCTCAAACCTCGGTTTTTGAAATAGGCGATGGCTTGCGGTGAAGACTTAAGGTGTTTGCGATAGGCCTCACCCGCTTTTTCCAATACTTCGGTTAGCGTGGTTTGCTTTTGTCGCGCCTGCGCAGCGCGCTCGCGGTCTTGGGGCGAGACATCCTCTTCAGGCACTTGCATGCCTGCGTTTTGGGCTAAGTCTTTGACGGCTTCGACAAAGTTCATCCCGGCGTGGTCCATCAAAAACCCAATGGCATTACCGTTTTTTCCGCATCCAAAGCAATGGAAAAACTGCTTGGTGGGGCTGACGGTAAAAGACGGCGATTTTTCACCGTGAAAGGGACACAGCCCCATGTAATTGGCGCCNNCCTTTTTTGAGGGTGACGTAGCGTCCCACCACCTCGACCACGTCGGTGCGGTCTAGAAGTTCTTGGATAAAGGTTTGTGGGATCGCCATGAAAGCGAACTTGCTTATTTCGGCGCGAGACGAATAGCGCCATCCAAACGAATGACTTCGCCATTGAGCATTTCATTTTCAAAAATATGCAAGACGAGTTTGGCGTAGTCTTGTGGCGTACCTAAGCGCGATGGGAAGGGGACGCTGGCGGCCAAAGAGTCTTGCACTTCTTTGGGCAGGCCAAACATCATGGGGGTGCGGAAGATGCCTGGGGCGATCGTCATATTACGGATGCCGTTGCGCGCCAAATCGCGGGCAATGGGAAGTGTCATGCCAACTACGCCAGCTTTAGAGGCACTATATGCGGCTTGCCCCATTTGTCCATCGTAGGCGGCAACGGAGGCGGTTGAAATGATGACACCACGTTCGCCGCTAGATTCAGGTTCGTTTTGGCTCATCGCTTCTGCGGCCAAGCGAATCATGTTGAAGCTGCCAATCAGGTTGACCGTGATTGTCTTAGCGAAAACGTCTAATTTATGTGCGCCGTGCTTGCCGACGGTTTTCTCAGCCGGTGCGATGCCTGCGCAGTTCACCAAACCCATCAGTTTCCCCATGGACACTGCTTTGGCGATGACGGCTTGTCCGTCGGCTTCTTTGCTGACGTCGCAGGCGACAAAAGCGCCGCCTATGTCTTTGGCCACGGTCTGGCCTTTTTCAACCTGCATATCGGCAATCACCACATGTGCACCTTGATGCGCTAAGGCGCGGGCTGTGCCCTCACCTAAACCTGATGCGCCGCCTGTGACGATAAAAACCTTGCCTTGGATGTCCATGAATATCTCCGATGTATGTAAAGAGGTGTCAGTCGTGTCTTTTTACGTTGACGTAACGTCAATTATGCTGGATCGACGATCGCGGACAATCTGCTAGCTCGTAGATCGCTTGCTAAGAAACTCCACCTTTCAGAATC
>DDYJ01000056.1:5139-10892 GCA_002347905.1 Comamonadaceae bacterium UBA2237
TGTAGCACCCAAGGGCCTGTTAAGTCCAGCAGTGGTGCTGCATCCGAAGGTACCAGCAAAGAATCGACGGCAGATACTCCCGCGGTCAAGCGCGTTCCCAAGTTTGGGCTTGCTTTAGGCGGCGGTGCGGCAAGAGGATTTGCCCATGTTGGCGTGATCCAAGTATTGGAAGAAGCGGGTTTAAAACCTGACTTTGTTGTTGGGACCTCTGCTGGTAGCTTGGTGGCAGCCTTCTACGCCAGCGGAAAAAACGGCGCGCAATTACAGCAGTTGTCCGAAACCATGGACGAGGCCACCATTACCGATTGGACCATTCCCTTGTTGGGGCGCGGCATGATGCGGGGGGACGCTTTGGCTCGCTATGTCAATAGCAAGACAGGCAACCAAAAAATTGAGGACTTGCCCATGCCTTTGGGCATTGTGGCGACCGATTTGCACACAGGGCAGGGTGTTTTGTTTCAACGCGGCGACCTGGGCACGGCGGTGCGCGCGTCGAGCTCGGTGCCCTCTGTGTTTGAGCCCGTCAAGATTGGGACGCGTGAGTTTGTAGATGGTGGCTTGGTGTCTCCCGTGCCTGTGCGATTCGCCCGTCAAATGGGCGGAGAGTTTGTGCTGGCAGTCGATATTTCTAGTACGCCAGAAAACGCCAAGACTGGCGATATGTTTCAAATCTTGATGCAAACATTCACCATCATGGGCAAAAGCATCAATACCTTTGAGTTGCGGGAAGCAGACGTAGTGGTGCGACCTGCCTTAGGCACCGTGGGATCGGCAGAATTTAGCGCCCGACGCAAATCAATTGAAGCTGGCCGCGCTGCCATGTTGGCGGCACTGCCCAAAGTGCGCGCGGCGCTGTTGCCCCGATAAAAAAAGAGGGCCCGTCTTGCGACGGGCCCTGCAATGGATCTCAACACCCTAGGGTGATAAAAAGATCCGAGGAGACAATCTTTTCAGATTAACGCTTCTTGGCAACAGTCTTGGTAACTTTTGCAGCAGTTTCGGTCACAGCGTGGAAGTTGCTTTCAGCCAAGTCAGTAGCTTGCTTGACAACTTTTTGAACGGATTCAGCAGCAGTGTTGCTGGCGTTCAGTGCTTGCTTCAAGAAGGCAACAGCAGACTCAGAGCCGACAGGTGCGTTTTTCAAAACTGAATCAAAAAAGCCGACGAATTGCTTTTGTGCTTCTGCGGCTTTGGCTTCAACAGCCTTGCCCATTTCAGCACCAGTCTCAGAGGTGATTTCATAGACGTGGCGTGAATAAGAAGCTGTTTTTTCAGCCAAAGGCTGGAAAAACTCAGCTTGGAGAGCCAAGACTTGCTGTGGGTCTTTAGCACCCATCAAGCTTTTGAAGAAGTCAGCAGACTCAGTCAATGCGCTGCGTGTAGCAGTCAAGTTGAGTTCGACTAGCTTTTCAACGCTAGAAAAAGCGTCGTTGCTCATGGCAAAAGCGGTGTTCAGGGTGGCTTTGTTAGAAGCGACGATTTGTTCGGTAGTGATCATGTAAATCTCCAATCATGTGAAAGTTAAAAAAACTTGCTTTGCGGCAATGGATTGGAGTTTAGGGTTATCCCGAGGTTTTGCAATACTTTTAGGGGGGTCTTTACGTGCTTTAGAGGTGACTGCCTAAACCAAGCCCTAGCGTCGTTGCGTTGACAATGGCCCTCCAAATACAGCTAACTAGGGTTTATGCGCGCGTTTTATTCAGACCAGTTCGTATTACCACTCCCTCAGGGGCACCGTTTTCCTATGGGCAAGTACCGCGTTTTGCGAGACCGACTAGCAGTAGAAATACCTGAAATACAAACAAATGTGGCCCAACCCGCCACCGATGGTGAATTGGCCTTGGTGCATACGCCCCACTACATAAAGGCGGTAGAACAAGGCACCTTAGGAGACAGGGCACAGCGCGAAATTGGCTTTCCTTGGTCCCCAGAAATGGTGGCGAGGTCGAGGCGATCTACTGGCGCGACCATCATGGCGGCCAGGGCAGCTTTGTTTGGGCGCGAGGGTATTGCCGCCAACTTGGCCGGCGGTACCCATCATGCTTATGCAGACAAAGGCAGCGGTTTTTGTGTTTTCAACGACGCGGCGGTCGCCACCCGGTTGATGCAAAGCGAGTGGAGCCGCCAGCATCGCCATCCCCTCAAAGTGGCCATCATTGATCTTGATGTGCACCAAGGCAATGGAACCGCGCATATCTTTGGACAGGATGACTCGGTTTTCACGTTGTCCATGCACGGGGCCAGAAATTTCCCCTTTGCCAAAGAAACCAGCGATTTGGACGTGGAATTGCCGGACGGTTGCGATGACACTACTTATTTACAAGCGCTGGAACATGCTTTGCAGGCTTTAGAAAATCGCTTTGAACCAGGCCTAGTGGTTTATCTGGCGGGTGCAGATCCGCACGAAGGCGATCGACTAGGACGGCTCAAGTTGAGCTTTGATGGCTTAGAAGCGCGAGACAGGCGGGTGTTCGACTGGGCTTACCAAAAAGCAATCCCAATGGCTTTTGCTATGGCTGGAGGCTACGGTGAAAACATTGCTGACACGGTGCAAGTGCAAATGAATACCTACCGTGTCGCCTATGCGTATTGGCAACGCTGGCAAAATCGCACCATATGAGTGAAAAACCTGCAGAACGCGTCCTGCCCCAGTCGCGTAATACTTTCAAAGTATTTCGACATATCACCACACGCTGGGAAGACAACGACATTTACGGCCATATCAACAATGCGGTCTATTACAGCTACGTGGATACAGCGGTCAATGCCCATCTGATTGCGCAGGGCGCTTTAGACATTCACGGCGGCAAAACGATTGGCTTGGTAATCGAGAACCATTGCAACTTTTTTGCGCCTCTGGCTTTTCCGCAAAGCATTGAGGCGGGAATCCGCGTCAACAAAATCGGCACATCCAGTGTCAGGTACGAAGTAGGATTGTTTGCTGAGGGCGAAGACCTTTGTGCAGCCCTGGCGCACTTCATCCACGTCTACGTCAACGCACATGACCGACGTCCCGTCACAAGCCTGCCCCCCGAATTACAAAATGTTTTGGAGAAGTTGAAATGACCACCCCCGTAAGCGATAGCCAAGCCGTTGACCATGCCATCACATCGCGCATGTCGACCCGCGCGTTCACCAGCCAACCTGTGCCCAAAGCCTTGATCACCGAGATCTTGCAAGTAGCAAGTCGCGCGCCATCAGGTACCAACACCCAGCCTTGGAAAGTCTATGTTTTGCAAGGCAAAAGCCGCGATTCTTTGGTCGAAAAAGTCTGTGCCGCGCACGACGCCATTCGCGCCAATCCCGAAGTGGCCAAGCAATACCAAGAGCAATACGACTACTACCCTACGCAGTGGGTCAGTCCTTATATCGACCGTCGCCGTGAAAACGGATGGAGCTTGTATGGCTTGCTAGGTATTGGCAAAGGCGACAAAGACAAAATGCATTTGCAGCAACAACGCAATTACAAATTCTTTGATGCGCCGGTAGGAATGATGTTCACGCTGGACCCCATCATGGGCCGTGGGTCTATGTTTGATTACGGTATGTTTGTGCAAAATATCATGTTGGCGGCGCGTGCACGTGGCTTGCATACTTGCCCGCAAGCTGCTTGGAATAATTTTCACAGCATCATCCTGCCGCACATCGGTGCGGGCGAGGGCGAGATGTTGGTATGTGGTTTGTCTCTTGGATGGGCCGACGATTCAGACAAGGTCAATACCTTTGTAACGCCTCGCGTGCCGGCCGAAGAATTCACCCACTGGCTCGACTGAACCCATGATCATCACCAGTCTGCTCGATACAGACCTCTATAAATTCACCATGATGCAGGCTGTGCTGCATCAGTTTCCTAGCGCGCAAGTTACCTACAAATTCAAATGCCGTAATCCTGGTATTGCGCTGGCGCCCTATGTGCAGGAAATCCGCAGTGAAATTAAATCCTTGTGTGGCTTGAGATTCCAAGACGAAGAGTTGACATGGTTGCGCAGCCTGCGGTTTATAAAAAGCGATTTCATCGACTTTTTAGGATTGTTCCGCCTGAACGAGAAATACATACAAGTAACACCTTCTCAAAATGGTGAAATTGACATCACCATTCAAGGCCCCTGGTTACACACCATCTTGTTTGAGATTCCTGTATTGGCCATCGTTAACGAGGTGTATTTTCGTAACACCCAAAAGGTGCCCGACTTCGTTGAGGGCCGCCAACGATTAGAGAAAAAAATTGAAACGCTTCGGGCTGAAAGACTTAGCGATTTGAAGATAGCCGACTACGGCACGCGCCGTCGGTTTTCGAAAGCGTGGCATGAAGAAATTTTGCGTGTGTTATCAGTCAAATTGGGCGCCGAACCAGTGGGTCAATTGGCCGGTACCAGCAATGCGTTGTTCGCGATGAAACTCAATTTGCGTCCGCTTGGCACCATGGCGCATGAGTATTTACAAGCTTGCCAAGCTCTGGGCCCGCGCCTACGTGACAGCCAAGTGTTTGGCTTTGAAACTTGGGCGCGTGAATACCGTGGCGATTTAGGCATTGCCTTGAGTGATGTCTACGGCATTGAGCCGTTCTTGCGCGACTTTGATATGTATTTCTGCAAGTTGTTTGACGGTGCGCGCCATGACAGTGGCGATCCTTTCACGTGGGGTGAACGCATGATCGAACATTACCGGCAAAACCGTGTTGACCCTATGACCAAGACATTGATTTTCAGTGATGGGTTGACGGTCGAGCGCATCATCGCCCTTTACCAACAGTTCAGGGGACGTTGCCAACTCGCGTTTGGAATTGGCACCAACCTTACTAACGATTTAGGTTACGAGCCCCTTCAAATTGTGATCAAGATGGTTGAATGCAACGGCCAACCTGTGGCCAAGCTTTCAGATACACCCTCTAAAAACATGTGTGAAGACCAAAAATACCTGGCGTATTTACGCCAAGTGTTTGGTATTGCATCGCCAAACTAAAGGCTGCTGATGGTTACATTGCTCATCATTATTTTTGTCATCACCTATGCGGCGATTGCCTTTGAACATCCCCTCAAAATCAATAAATCGGCTTCAGCCTTATTGGGAGCAGGGCTGTTATGGGCCATTTATGCGCTGGCTTCTACTGACTATGCGCAAATTAACCAAGAGTTGTCTACCAGCCTAATCGGTACCGCGCAAATTGTTTTCTTTTTGATGGCTGCCATGGCCATTGTGGAGGTTGTAGACGCACACCAAGGCTTTGATGTGGTGACTGCAAGAATCAATACGCAAAGCTTACCCATGCTGCTGTGGATTATTTGTTGGGTAGCTTTTTTCCTAAGTTCAATTTTGGACAACTTAACCACGACGATTGTGATGATTTCATTGATCCGGAAACTCCTTGACAGCCGCGAAGACAGGTTATTTTTCGCAGGAATGATCGTCATCGCTGCAAACGCAGGAGGCGCATGGTCACCCATTGGTGATGTAACAACGACCATGCTTTGGATCGGCGGTCAGATTACCCCGCTCGCAATTATCCAAGGCCTGTTCTTGCCTTCAGTGGTTAATCTTTTGGCGCCACTATTGGTCGTGAGTTGGATGTTGCGGGGCAAGTCTGTGATGGCCCCGACCCATATTGAATCAACCGATGGATTTTCTACTTCAGCTTTCGAGAGGAACACCATGTTCTTCTTAGGCCTCGGCGTATTGGTTGCTGTACCGGCTTTCAAAACAGTCACCCACTTACCTCCTTTCATGGGCGTTCTGTTGGGACTAGGGCTGCTTTG
>DDYJ01000167.1:0-510 GCA_002347905.1 Comamonadaceae bacterium UBA2237
GCGTCGATTGGTCACGTGAATACTTCACGATGGATCCAAAATTATCAGAAGTCGTCACCCACACTTTTGTCAAGCTTTACCAACAAGGCCTGATTTATCGCGGCAAACGCTTAGTCAACTGGGATCCGATATTGCAAAGTGCAGTGTCTGATTTAGAAGTAGAAAGCGAAGAAGAAGATGGTCACTTGTGGCACATCTGCTACCCGTTTGCTGATGGTCCGCAAATTGTTGATGGCGTCAGCGCAACAGGTCTAGTTGTTGCTACGACTCGACCAGAAACCATGCTCGGCGACGTCGCTGTGATGGTGCACCCTGAAGATGCCCGCTACCAACACCTCATTGGTAAACAAGTGCAGTTACCGCTTTGCGATAAATCCATTCCCATCATTGCAGACGAATACGTCGATAAAGCATTCGGCACAGGCGTGGTGAAAGTCACACCAGCACATGATGCCAATGACTACGCGGTAGGACAACGCCACCAGCTCCCCATCATTGGCATCTTGAACT
>DDYJ01000167.1:608-4592 GCA_002347905.1 Comamonadaceae bacterium UBA2237
TGGCTATGAACAAAATCAGCGACCAAGACCCCACGGGTAAGAGCATTGCGCAAAAAGCCATTGACGCTGTGCAAACTGGCCAAGTCACCTTCATTCCAGAAAACTGGGTGAACACCTACAACCAATGGATGAACAACATCCAAGACTGGTGCATATCGCGCCAGTTGTGGTGGGGCCATCAAATCCCTGCTTGGTATGACGAAGAAGGTAATGTCTACGTGGCAAGCAATGAAGCCCAAGCGCAAGCACAAGCCCCTGGTAAAAAATTAAAACGTGATGAAGATGTTCTAGATACTTGGTACTCATCCGCATTAGTACCCTTCAGCACAATGGGCTGGCCGCAAACAACCGGAGCTAAGACCCTCGCTAGCGGAGCAACAGCAACACCCCAAGACTACGACCTATACCTGCCAAGCAGCGTTCTGGTAACAGGCTACGACATCATCTTCTTCTGGGTAGCCCGAATGATCATGATGACAACCCACTTTACCGGAAGAGTCCCCTTCAAACACGTCTACATCCACGGCCTAGTGCGCGATGCACAAGGTAAGAAGATGAGCAAGTCGGAAGGCAATGTGCTTGACCCCGTAGATTTAATAGACGGCATTGCGCTAGAACCTTTGTTAGAGAAAAGATCACAAGGCCTGCGCAAACCCGAGACAGCGCCCCAAGTCAAAAAGAATACACAAAAAGAATTTCCAGACGGTATTCCCGCTTATGGTGCAGATGCTTTGCGCTTCACATTTGCAGCCCTTGCCTCTCTTGGTAGAAGCATTAACTTTGACAGCAAACGCTGCGAAGGCTATCGCAACTTTTGCAACAAACTGTGGAATGCCACCCGCTTTGTTCTGATGAACTGCGAGGGCTACGATTGCGGTTTAAAAGAGCACACCAAAGCAGAGTGCCAACCCGGTGGCCCTGCGCATGGGTATATGTTGTTTAGCCAAGCAGACCGCTGGATTGCATCGTTATTGCAACAAACCGAAGACCAAGTAGCCAAAGGTTTTGCGGACTATCGACTGGATAACGTTGCTACAGCAATTTACGAATTTGTATGGAATGAGTATTGCGATTGGTATTTGGAGATCGCTAAAGTACAAATTCAAACTGGCACTGATGCCCAACAGCGTGCCACACGTCGCACCTTGATTCGCACACTTGAAGCCATATTGCGTCTGGCGCATCCCATCATTCCTTTCATTACCGAAGAGCTATGGCAAAGGGTCGCACCAGTAGCTGGCATCGGTGGTGAGTCGGTAAGCATTGCCCGCTACCCCGAAGCGCAACTCAACAAAATTGACCCGCAAGCGATTGACAACGTCAACCGACTCAAAGCCTTGGTTGACGCATGCCGCAATTTACGTGGTGAGATGGGTGTGTCTCCTGCTACGCGCATGCCACTTTTTGCATTGGGTAATGCAGAGTTTATGCGCGCCAATGCAGCAGTCTTGCAGTCTTTAGCCAAGCTCAGTGAAGTGAAAGTGTTTGACGAAGAAGCTAGCTGGCAGACAGCCGCCCAATCGGCGCCAGTGGCAGTTGTTGGCGAAACACGCTTGTGCTTGTTCATGGAAGTCGATATCGAAGCAGAGAAAGCTCGACTTCAAAAAGAAGCGACGCGCCTTGACAATGAAATAACGCGAGCTGGAGTCAAACTCAGCAACGAAGCCTTTGTTGCCAAAGCACCACCGCAAGTGATTGCACAAGAGCGCCAAAGGGTGGAGGAGTTCACCGCGATGCTGGCTAAAGTACGTACCCAGTTAGCGCATCTAGAAAAATAAAAACCTCTCCAATGAGGTTTGAACGAAACACCTTGGCTTGGTGTTTAAAAAACAAGACCGTTTTACTACTTAACGACGCTTGAGCACGTGAACAAAATCATTGCCCACAGTTTCTTGCGATAACAATTCGTTGCCCGTTTGCTTAGCAAAAACTGCAAAGTCGCGCATAGAACCGGGATCGGTGGACGTCACCTGCAAAGACTGACCACTTTGTAAAGTGGCCAAAGCTTTTTTAGCTTTCAAAATAGGCAATGGGCAATTAAGGCCACGGGTATCCAACTCGAGATCGATATGCATGGTTTTATTCTATATTTTGCGCAGCACGTTCTTCCCAGCTCATAAAGCGTGGCTCAATGCCCTGGGTGCGCAACCAATCGCCAACGGCATAACCCGTTCCAGCTGGCCAACAAATCACATCTTCGGGTTTGTAGAGTTTGTATTCGGCTAATTCAGGAGAGAGCTTGATTTCACCATCGGCCACAGCGTGGTAGGCAATGATGACTTGGTTCATGCGCTGAAAGTCATACACCCCCACCAATTGCAAAGCACTGACTTGCAAGTTGGTTTCTTCTGCAATTTCTCTGGTCACCCCCTCTTGAGGCGACTCACCCGCCTCCATAAAGCCTGTGATCAAAGCAAAGCGGCGTCCTGTCCAAGCGGCATTGCGGGCCAACAATATTTTTCCTTGGTACTGAACGATACCCGCAAGCACGGGCGTGGGGTTGTTCCAATGCGTCCAATCGCAAGATATGCAACGCAAACGTTCCACCCAACCGCCGTCTTCTTGTTTAGGAATTAATTCCAGTGGTGTTGCACAACTTGGGCAAAAACGAAAGGCGGTCATGACGGAAATACTCCTGTAGACAAATAACGGTCGCCGCGATCACACACAATAAACACAATGGTGGCATTCTCTACTTGTTGTGCAATTTGCAAAGCCACCCAACAAGCCCCTGCTGCGGAAATACCAGCAAAGATTCCTTCTTCACGCGCCAATCGGCGGCACATATCTTCTGCGTCTTGTTGACTGACAAAGACCAATTCGTCGACATTGGTAGCGTCATAAATTTTCGGTAAGTAAGCCTCTTGCCACTTGCGAATGCCAGGTATGCGAGAACCTTCTTGCGGTTGCGCACCAATGATGCGTATGGCTGGGTTCATGGATTTCAAATAACGCGAGACACCTGTAATGGTTCCTGTGGTGCCCATTGCGCTAACGAAGTGTGTAACTCGGCCTTGCGAATCTTTCCAAATTTCAGGGCCTGTGGTTTCAAAATGGATACGCGGGTTATCGTCGTTACCAAATTGGTCAAGGACACGCCCCTTACCTTCCCCTTGCATTTTTTCTGCTAAGTCACGCGCGTACTCCATACCCCCGCTTTTGGGCGTCAATATGAGTTCGGCGCCAAATGCCTTCATGGTTTGGGCGCGCTCGATAGAGAGGTCCTCAGGCATGATCAGAACCATGCGGTAGCCTTTGATGGCAGCTGCCATTGCCAAAGCGATACCGGTATTGCCAGAAGTAGCCTCAATTAACGTATCGCCTGGTTTGATTTCTCCGCGCTCTTGCGCACGCTGAATCATTGACAACGCAGGTCGGTCTTTGACAGAGCCTGCTGGGTTATTGCCTTCTAACTTGCCCAAAATGACATTGCCACGCACTGCATTTTCTTTTGTACCAATGCGTTGCAGCGCAACTAGTGGCGTTTTACCGATAGCGTCTTCAATCGTGGGATAAGTTAATGAGGCGTTTTTAGAATGCATACAAAATCAAAAATCAACGCAATCGCAAAAAAAGACACTAGTCTTTTTTCTTTTTGTTAACGATATCAGGCGTAATGGCGTCCACTGTGTTGACTACTGTTTTTACACCATAAACAACCGCACTACCCGCAGTGTCGGCGACTGCGATGGCAGTACTACACGAAGCCAATAAAAAACTAAGCAAGGAAATCGTGAATAAACGCATTTGTAACATCCAAAAAGGAGGTGGGAGTAACAAAATGTAACAGTTAACCCCAACACATACGGTTATTTAGCAATCCTGCCAGAGCCAAATGCTGTTTATGCTGGTAATTACTTTAAAGCGTTAGGAAAGAACAGTTGCTCGCCGCCTATCTTATAACTTGCAATAGCGGCTTGGCCAGCAGGCGAGATAACCCAATCAATGAATTTCTGAGCAACTTCTACTTTGACATGCGGGTGC
>DDYJ01000024.1:0-2565 GCA_002347905.1 Comamonadaceae bacterium UBA2237
TGAAACTTGTCCGGCATGGGGCGCAAACTCTTGGTCAGCATACGAATGCTGCTGGCATGGATAGACAACTCGCCTGTACGGGTCTTAAACAACTTACCTTCGCAGGCAATGATGTCGCCGAGGTCCCAGTGCTTGAAGTCAGCGTAGACATCTTCGCCCACGTCATCGCGCACGACGTAAATTTGGATACGCCCAGTGCTGTCCTGTAACGTTGCAAAACTTGCCTTGCCCATGAGACGCTTTAGCATCATCCGACCTGCAACCTTGGCAAATTGCCCTTCTTCAACTAACGCTTCGACTGACTTTTCTCCATGCAATGCATGCAAATTCGCTGCATGGTGCGCAGGTTTGAAGTCGTTAGGAAACGCCACACCACACCCTTGTGATTGACGCTCACGCATGGCTTTCAGCTTTTCGCGTCGTTCTGCGATAAGTTGGTTTTCGTCAACGGGAGCGGATTCGGGCGTAGCGGGGGTGTTGTTGTTAGGCATCTATTTGTAATTATTTAAAAAAACTTCTCAGAAAAAATTTATGCCACGGCATCTGCTGGTAATCGCAGCATCATGGCCAAAGTGGTTGCAACCGTTTTACGCAACTGACGGCGGTCACAAATCATGTCGAGTGCACCTTTTTCTTGTAAAAACTCAGCACGTTGAAAACCCTCTGGCAAGGTAACGCGCACAGTACTTTCGATGACACGCGGACCAGCGAAGCCAATCAGCGCTTTGGGCTCTGCGATCACAACATCACCCAAAAATGCGAATCCAGCAGATACACCGCCCATGGTGGGGTCTGTTAAGACACTGATGTAGGGCAGGCCTTTTTTGGCTAATCGTGTCAAAGCAGCATTGGTTTTAGCCATTTGCATCAAAGAGAGCAAGCCTTCTTGCATACGCGCGCCACCTGTTGCAGTGAAACACACGAAGGGCACTTTTTGCTCGATAGCGGTATGAACGCCACGCACAAATCGTTCGCCAACTACGGAGCCCATCGAGCCGCCCATGAAGTCAAATTCAAAGCAAGCCGCGACCAAATTGATGCTGTGCACAGCGCCACCCACTACCACCAAAGCATCGGTTTCGCCCGTGTTGGACATGGCTTCTTTCAAACGCTCAGGGTATTTGCGACTGTCTTTGAATTTCAATGCATCCACGGGAACGACTTCTTGGCCAATCTCGTAGCGACCTTCAGCATCTAAAAATGCATCGAGTCGCGCACGCGCACCAATGCGCAGATGGTGACTGCAACTAGGGCACACGTTTTGGTTTTGTTCGAGATCGCTCTTGTAGAGAACCGTTTCGCAACTAGGGCATTTCACCCAAACACCTTCGGGCACGCTACGGCGGTCCGATGGATCTGTATGTTGAATTTTTGGGGGGAGAAGTTTTTCGAGCCAACTCATAGATGGTTCCTTTGCAATGTCTTATGCATCGAGTGCAACACGGATGCCATGGAGAAATTCTCGCACGCTGGCGATTTCATTTCCCTGCAGTGCACCTTCAAGCAATTGAATAATGCGAGAGCCAATCACGACTGCATCTGCAACACGACCTACGGTTTGTGCTGTGTCTGCATCGCGAATACCAAAACCTACGCCAACTGGTATGTGAACATGTTTGCGAATACGGGGCAACATGGCTTCAACAGCATCTGTATCTAAATGGCCCGCACCCGTAATGCCTTTGAGTGATACGTAATATACATAGCCACTTGCCACACGCGCGACTTGTTCGATACGTGCATCGGTGCTGGTGGGTGCTAACAAGAAAATCAAATCCATGTTGTTGGCACGCAGGGTTGCAGCAAAGTCTGTGCACTCCTCTGGTGGGTAATCGACGATCAACACGCCGTCAACACCTGCAGTTGCTGCGTGTTTAACGAAAGCATGCGAGCCATGCTGCAAGTCATAGCACTCCACCGGATTGGCATAGCCCATCAAAACGACGGGGGTGGTGTTGTCTGTTTGGCGAAAAGTTTTCACCATATCGAGCACATGTGACATGCCAATACCTAAGCGAAGAGCGGCCTCGCCAGCTTTTTGAATTACAGGGCCATCTGCCATCGGGTCGCTGAAGGGAACTCCCAGTTCGATGATGTCTGCGCCAGATTCCACCATGCCGTGCATCAGTGCAGGGGTGATATCGGCATTTGGAAACCCAGCCATGACATAAGGAATGAGTGCCTTACGCTTTTGCGCTTGTAGCGCATCGAGTCTTGTTTTGATGCGGCTCATGCTTTGGCTCCATGCAGATTAGATAAGGAGACAACTTGTTCACCATGTACAACGCCTGCGCCTTTGATCGACTGCCCTTGGCAACTGGGTCGGCAAAAGAAATCGGCATTTGAAAGATCAGCCACGGTACCAATGTCTTTGTCGCCACGGCCCGAAAGATTGACCAAGATCGACTGTTGGGGCGTCATGTTTTTGGCAAGCTTCATCGCATAAGCCACAGCATGGCTAGACTCCAGAGCAGGAATGATGCCTTCGGTACGACACAGGTAATGGAAAGCATCCAAGGCTTCTTGGTCGGTGATGCCCACATACTCTGCGCGACCAATGTCTTT
>DDYJ01000024.1:2570-2860 GCA_002347905.1 Comamonadaceae bacterium UBA2237
ATTTGCCCGTTGTTGTCTTGCAAGATGTAAGTACGGTTGCCATGCAACACGCCAGGCGCGCCTTTTTGTAGCGATGCGGAATGGCGGCCGCTCTCCAAACCTTCGCCGGCGGCTTCTACACCGATGAGACGCGTTTTCTCGAAAGGGATGTAGGGATAGAAGATGCCCATCGCGTTACTGCCACCCCCAACGCAAGCAATGACCGCATCGGGTTGATGTCCCTGGTGCATGGTTGGCATTTGGGCGATGCACTCTTGTCCAATCACGCTTTGGAAATCACGCACCATCAT
>DDYJ01000070.1:0-1015 GCA_002347905.1 Comamonadaceae bacterium UBA2237
TGGTTTAACTTTTCCAGTCGCAGGCTTCAATTTGAATACGGCCGATGCATGGGCTGCAGGTGAGGGTAACCTCGGTGGGTATTGGCCTACCGTCTGGCATCACGAATTGAAAACTCCTGGTTCCCAAACATTCGTTGAAAAATTCACTAAGAAATACAACCGCATACCTGAAAACCATGCTTGGATTGAATATGTGTCTATGAAAATGATGGCACAAGCGATCACTGCAACACGGGCTGTAGACACAGAAAAACTGATTGCATACTTTGAGTCTGAAGCGCAGTTTGATGTTTTGAAATCCCGTAAGGCATATTTCCGAAGCTGGGATCACCAGCTAATGCAAGAGGCTTACCCCTTTACGGTCAAAGCCAAAGGTCTAGCCAAGCATAAACAAGACTTTTTGCTCTTTGGTGAAGCAGTTCCTTCTGCCAATGAGCCGCTGGATAAATTAGCACCTCCTAAATCTGAAAGTACTTGCAGAATGTGATGTCCTTTTCCTGATCGCTGTCTGCGTTTTGGCAGACAGCGGTATGCGTTTACTCATGTTATTCAGGGCGTAGCCTCAAACTAAGAATTTTGGAAATGGAAATCATTTTTTTACTCGAGCAGGTTGTCAACGGCCTTGTTCTTAGTGGTTACTACTTGCTTTTAGCGCTGGGCCTCTCCCTAATTTTCAGTGTAGGCGGTATTGTAAATTTGGCGCACGGTGCTTTTTACGCCATTGGCGCTTACGCCTCCCTAGAAATTATCAAGATAGCGGGCTTCGGCACAAGTATCTTGGTCACGCCCTTGCTCNNTTGCAGTTTTGGGCATATTGTTTGAAAGATACTTACTTAGACGCTTCTACACAGCTGATCCGATTCTCAGTTTGCTTGTGACTTTTGGGTTGGCGATGGTGGTTGAGCAAGCCATACGAATGATTTGGGGTTCTGCACCCCAAGCATCGAACATGCCCCCCGAGTTCAAGGGCAATGTTATTTTGGGGGACTTTATGTTCTCCAAATACCGACTTTTT
>DDYJ01000070.1:1041-1218 GCA_002347905.1 Comamonadaceae bacterium UBA2237
CTTCTTGGTGATGTGTGGCATTTGGTTACTTTTGCACAAAACTGCATTTGGTAGGGTTGTGCGTGCAGGCGTACAAAAACCCGATATGGTTGCCGTGCTAGGAATCAAATTACAACCCTACATGACTGCGATCGTGATGCTAGGTGTAGCCACAGCAGCTTTAGGTGGCGTGTTATT
>DDYJ01000070.1:1229-9861 GCA_002347905.1 Comamonadaceae bacterium UBA2237
TTGTCGTGATTGGCGGTCTTGGTAGTTTTTGGGGGGTAGTTTTAGCGGCGATTTTGGTTGGTGTGGTGAGGGGCATCACCATTTATTTTGTGCCTGCAGCGGGTGAGGCTTCGATGTACATCCTGATGTTCTTGGTGTTGATGTTCCGTCCACGTGGACTACTGGGCGAGCGCATTGAGCGATTTGAATAAGCGGAATTTGAGAATGAATCACTTATCTCAACCCCAATATCGCCCCTTACTACTGACGGCGGTCGCTTTAGTGCTATCGCCTGTTTTCTTGTTAAGCATCGGGCTCACGTATGACGTCGCAACCGTGGTTGTTCTTCTTGCGCTTGCTGCCATGGGTCTTAACTTGCTGGTGGGCTATACAGGTCTTGTGTCTTTTGGGCACAGTGCATGGTTTGGCATTGGAGGATATGCCGCAGCTTTGGCTCACTTGCATTGGTTCCCCAACCAAATGTGGTTACCCCTGTTGTTTGCAGTGTGTTTTTCTGCCGTGCTGTCTTTGGTGGTGGGATTTTTGATTTTGAGACGTAAAGGCGTCTACTTTTCACTCCTAACGCTCGCCTTATGTGCATTGACTTTTGCCATCGCATTTCGCTGGACTGCAGTCACTGGCGGCGAAGGTGGTTTGGGAGGAATTGAACGCGGATCTTTAGGGCCTATCAGCTTAGACAATCATTTCAATTACTACACAGTTGTCGCAGTCATTGCATTTTTTGTTGTTGCATTCTTGTGGCGTGTTGTTAGATCACCTTTTGGGCATGTGCTGATGGCCATTCGTGAGAATGAGCAGCGTGCAATTTTTCAAGGCTACGACACTGATAAATACAAGCTACTGGCATTTGTAATTTCAGCAACCGTGACAGCACTCGCTGGGGCATTGCTGATCTTCCTACATCGGCTTGCTGCTGCTGAGTCCACCTCCGTTGCTTTTTCTGGCGAATTTTTAGCCATGGTGGTCATCGGTGGTATGCGAAGTTTTTTAGGGCCCGCACTCGGCGCTTTGTTTTTCCTGTTGTTTCGCGAACTCTTTTCAATTTACACCGGCAATTGGTTGCTCTATTTCGGCTTGATCTTTGTTGGTTTCATTATTTTTTCACCCTCAGGATTAACTGGGATTTGGGGAATTTTGAAGAAACGCTGGAATCCTCCACCAGAAGATTCTGCGGCGATGAGCAAGCGCAAGATTTACGATGGATTGCCACTACCTGTCTTTCTGCAACCTCAACGTATTGAAGGAAAAGTACTTGAGGCAAAAGGTATCAGCAAAAGTTTTGGGGGCATCCAAGCTGTACGTGAAAACAGCCTCACTGTAAGTGCAGGCCAGATTCATGCACTAATTGGCCCCAACGGTGCTGGCAAGACCACTACGTTCAATCTAATTTCAGGATTTTTTACTCCTGATACAGGCTCTATTCGCTTACACGGTGAATTGATTCATTGCTTGCAGCCTCACGAAATTTGTCAACATGGTTTAGCGCGATCTTTTCAAATCACCAACTTGTTCAAAGGCTTGAGTATTTACGAAAACTTGCGACTGTCTCTGCAGGCGCGACACCCCGCCCGTTTTGACTTCTGGCGTGATATTGACCACTTTCAAGAAATTCACCTTCAAACCCAAGAGTTGATGAAATTCTTAGGTCTAGAAGGCATGGAAAACATCGGAGGCGGCGACCTTTCCTACGGTGGTCAGCGCTTGGTTGATTTGGGTATTGCTTTGGGTTCGAAGCCTCAAGTTCTACTCTTGGACGAGCCTTTAGCGGGGTTAGCTGCAGCAGAGCGGGAACGTGTTTCGCGTTTGGTCAGCATCATTGCAAACAACATTCCCGTTTTAATTGTTGAACACGACATCGACCGGGTACTCTCATTTTCACATCGGGTTACAGTCATGAATCAAGGCGAAGTCTTGAT
This sequence comes from Comamonadaceae bacterium UBA2237, assembly GCA_002347905.1. Lineage (GTDB taxonomy): Bacteria > Pseudomonadota > Gammaproteobacteria > Burkholderiales > Burkholderiaceae_C > Limnohabitans. The sequence continues at coordinate 3,146 of DDYJ01000070.1, forward strand.
GAGTGGTTCTCCGGATGAAGTCCGACAAAGTGCCAAAGTTCAAGAGATTTATACCGGTCATGGCACGCCCCCTGTCGTTGGACGCTCAGTTCATGTGAGTGATCAAAGCCCACTTGTCTTGGACTTTAACAAAGTGGATGCGTATTACGGCAAAAGTCACATTTTGAACGAAGCTAGTCTACAAGTGCGCGAAGGTGAAATCGTTGCACTACTAGGGCGTAACGGTGCGGGCAAATCCACCCTGCTCAAAAGTCTTGTTGGATTGGTGCCTGCCACCCGTGGTCGAGTCGTATTCGATGGTCTTGATGTTGCTGGCATGGGCGCACCAGACATTACTCGCTTGGGTATTGGTTATGTGCCGCAAGGACGAGGTCTTTTTGCGGGCATGACTGTCGCTGAAAACCTAGCACTTGGAAGACTCGCACGGCCAACAGATGGATCGACAGGCATTGTTTGGAGCCAGGAAAAAATCCTTGAATATTTCCCCCGCTTGAAAGACCGCATGAATGTGGCGGCAGATTATTTATCTGGAGGCGAGCAACAAATGGTTGCTGTTGCCAGAGCCTTATCCGCTAATGTACGCCTGCTTTTGCTGGATGAACCTTTTGAAGGCTTGGCGCCAACTGTTGTGCAAGAGTTGTTTTCGGTTTTTGATCGACTTCGACGGGATATTGCCATCGTCATCGTTGAGCACAACTTAGATCTGGTACTAGCCTTGGCTGACAGGGTTTACGCCCTAGAACGCGGGAGCGTATTTCACGAAGGACCAGCTGCACCTTTGCTGAACGATCTTGATTATCGTAAAAAGATTTTGTGGCTGTAACAGTCGAAAAAATGAGGAACTCACTATGAGCAAGAACTCAGAACTCAAGTTGTTGGTTGAAAAAATGGCTAATCTGCCCTGGAAGGAATACCCAGGTCATTTTGGTGGCGCCTTATCAAAAGAACTTGCAGGTCCTTTGACCTCTGGAAGCTCTCGGGTTGATTTTCGAATTTCCCACTATGCACCCATGGCGTACGTTCAGGAACATGTTCATAAGATTCAAGAGCAGGTGTATTACGTTTTAGAAGGCGAAGGTATTCTTACCTTAGACAATGTCAAGCATTTGATGAGGCCTCATGACTACGTCTTCATTCCTCCGGGTGTTCGACACAGCTTCTCCAACACAGGCACTCAAGGTTTGGTCTTTTTGGTCATCACAACACCATCCGATGACACTGAGGAGATGAGTTAATGGGACATGAAGTCGCTGCGTCTGTTATTGAGACGGGCAAACCTAATGTGTACGGTTTGCTGATAAATGGTAAATGGATCGCTGGTGATGGACCTCGCATCACTGTGCGTGATAAATATCTGCTACAACCTTATGCAACGGTCACGGCCGCAGATTCACATCAGGTCAAGATGGCTGTAGGCTCTGCACACGTTGCATTTTGCGAAAAAAAAATGACGCCGTATGAAAGGGGTGCAGTTTTAGAAAAGGCTGTACAAATATTAGAGAAACGTACTAATGTTTTTATCCTTGCCATGCAAAGCGAAGCAGGCTTCACAGAGAGCGATGCCTCTGGCGAGATCAAGCGTTGCATTCAAACCATCAAGCTGTCTGCAGAGGAAGCCCGCCGCTTGGCAGGTGAGGTGATTCCTATGTCTGGAGCACCCGGAGCCTCTGGCCGCATTGGTTTCACGATGCGTGTTCCACTTGGTGTGATCGCCGCAATCACACCTTTTAACTCGCCGCTCAACACAGTTGCACATAAAGTTGCACCCGCGTTTGCTGCTGGGAACTCCATTATTTTGAAGCCGTCTTCCTACACGCCCGTCACGGCATGTTTATTTGCAGAAGTGCTGACAGAAGCTGGTATGCCACATGGCTTTGTGAATGTGTTGCACGGAAGTGCTGAAGTAGTTAAACATTTGCAAAATGATGAGCGTGTTCGTTTCTTTGCATTTACCGGTAGCACCGAGGTTGGACGTCAAATTCAACAAGGCGCGGGATTGCGACGAACACAAATGGAATTAGGCTCTATCGCTTTCACCATTTTGTGCGACGACGCAAAACTAGACATTGCTCTGCCCAAAGTTGTGAACGCTGGATTTCGAAAAGCAGGCCAAGTTTGTACTTCTGTTCAGCTTCTGTTGGTACACAAAACTTTGGTGGATGAGACAATTGCTCGCTTGGTACCGATGGTTCAAGCACTCACTTATGGTGACCCACACGATGCGCAAACTTTTGTGGGCCCTGTGATCAGCGAAGACAATGCCATACGGATTGAAAACTGGATCAATGAAGCCGTTGCGGCAGGAGCTCATCGACTGGTGGGTGGCCCTCGTGTTGGTTCCGTAATACCCCCAACCCTCTTGTCGCAGATTAGTCCAGAAATGAAAGTGGGTTGCAATGAAATATTTGGACCTGTCGTTGCCATTATTCCCTTTTGTGATATGGACGAAGCCATACAGCGAGTCAACGCCACGCCGTATGGCTTGGCAACCGGCATTTTCACCAATCGTTTGAAAGACGCATTTAATGCAGCGCAAAAGCTTGAAGTCGGTGGAGTGCATATCAACGAGACCTCTAGTTCTCGTGTAGATTTAATGCCTTACGGAGGCAGCAAAGATAGCGGCTTCGGACGCGAAGGCCCTCGCTATGCTGTGCACGAAATGACCGAAGAACGAATCCTGACGCTCACTACTGTTTAAGAAAGACAACTATGCCCATTATGAAAGGCGGCGAGTTAATCGCTCAATACTTGGTACAAGAAAAAGTACCCTATATTTTCGGCATTTGCGGTCATGGTAATGTAGGAATTCTGGATGCCTTGTACGATGTCAAAGACAACCTCACATTGATTTCACCCCGGCACGAACAGTGTGCCGGACACATGGCGGATGCTTACTTCCGAGTCAAACACAAACCTGTAGCGACCTCGACCTCCACTGGGCCAGGTTCGGCCAACATGGTGATGTCGTGTGCCACAGCTTTGTCAGACTCTTCTGCTTTTTTGTGCATCACATCCAATGTACCAACCTCACAGCACAATCGTGCGCCGTTTCAAGAACTCTACAAACATAATCAAGCAGATTTTGCGCAGGTCATGCGCCCTGTTGTGAAAAGAGCCTTCCAGCCTACTCGTGTCGATATGCTGCCGCTGGCACTTCGGCAGGCTATGGATACCATGGTTACTGGACGCCCCGGCCCGGTGAATTTAGACATTCCTTACAACGTTTACCAAGAGCAAGACGAGGTGAACTTGCCTACTGCCTCTCACATTCATCGCACCCATCGACCTGGCGCCAATGAGCACGATGTATCAACAGCTTTACGCATGTTGTCTGATGCNNGATGCGCACAAACCTGTTTTATTCATTGGCCATGGTGCTACATTGTCTGAGGCTGGTGCGGAGATTTTGGAGCTCGCTGAAACACTCCAGATACCCGTCATCACTTCGCCAAATGGTATGGGAGTGATTCCCGGTGATCACCCGCTTGCTTTAGGCTTTATTGGTCGAAATGGCGCCTATCCTGCTAATGAGGCTGGTCGGCGCGCTGATTTAGTTATCACACTTGGCACTCGCTTTGATGATCGCAGCTCTTCCAGCTGGCACGATGGTTATTCATGGAATTTTCCAAAAACACGTTTGATACACGTTGACATTGACCCACAAGAGCTAGGTAGAAATTACGCCCCCGACTTAGGAATCATTGCGGATGTCAAAGTATTTACAAAGCAATTGCTTCAAGCTTTATCGACAACGACCGCTATCAATGCAAAGCAGTTTGCGCCTTGGTTAAACGATGTTAAAAGTTGGCAGACTCAGTGGGATACTTTTGTCAAACCCCACTTTGAAGATTCGACAAGCCCACTGCGTCCAGAGTTTGTCGTCAACACCCTNNCTTGACTCTGGCGTGCATCACAACTGGTTCATGCAATTTTGGAAAGCAAAAAGACCACAAAGCATGCTGAACAGTTGGGGTTACTCCAGTATGGGATTTGGCGTTTGTGGCGTCATGGGAGCACAGTTAGCTGCACCAGATAGACCTTGTGTTGCAGTGGTGGGCGATGGTGGATTCACCATGGCACCGTATGTTTTGTGCACTGCTGTTGAATACAACTTGCCTGTGGTTTGGATCATTTGGAACAACTTCGCTTGGGGCGCAATTCGTGATTTGCAATATGGCCTTTTCAATGGCCGAGAAATTGGCACAGCCTTCTACAAAGGGCAAACTGGCGAACGGTACAACCCAGATTTTGCGGCGTGGGCGCGGGCGTGTGGTGCCGATGGCATGACAGTGACCCGCCCGCAAGATTTAGGCACCAGTGTACAACTGGCCCTGCAAAACAAGCGTCCTTGCGTCATTGATGTCCACGTTGATGCCGAAATTCGCCCACCTTCAACAGGCACTTGGCAACTGCCGCCCACACCCTACAAAGAACCCATCTACGGCAAGCCCTGGAAAGCCTAATCCATTAATAAATTTACTCAAACCCATTGGAGAATTCATGAGCAACAAAGTCGCACTCATTTTTGGTGGCACCCGTGGTATCGGTGCCGCTTGTGTGCAAAAACTGGCAGAGCAAGGCTACGACGTAGCTTACACCTATGTGAACAGCGCCCCCAATCTGCCTTCAACCATCAGCTCATCTACAACGCGCGGGTACGCGGTTGACATTCGGCACGCCGACCAAGTTGAAAAGGTTTTCACCGATGTTCAACGCGATTTTGCTACTATGCCGCATTGTGTAGTTGCCAATGCAGGCATCAACGTCCCCCCCGGTCCAATGACCACTTTTGATGCGAAAAATTTCCGTGATTTAGTAGACACCAACATTGTCGGTGCGTTCCATGTTTTGCAAGCAGCGGCTAAGCATGTGGTTGATGGTGGGAACATCATTGGCATAACAACATCCATGGTCCGTGTGGGCATACCAGGCGGTGGGCCCTACACCGCCACGAAAGCTGCCGTCGAGAGCTTTTTGAGGTCCATGGCCAAGGAATTGGCCCCCAGAAAAATTCGCGTCAATGGTGTCGCCCCAGGGCCTGTGGATACCGACCTTTTTCGCGCCGGCAAAAATGATGAAGCGCTCGCGCGCTCCGCCGCTTTGAGCCCCTTCAACCGTGTTGGCCAAACTCACGAAATAGCCGAAGTTGTTGCTTTTCTCGTATCAGACAAGGCTTCATGGGTACACGGTCAAATCGTTCAACCCAANNGGCTTGGCTGCCGCTATTGAAGCCCGCGAAGCCGGTGTGAGCGTTCTGTTACTAGAAAAAAATACAAGTCTAGGTGGTTCTACAGCTTGGTCAATTGGTTCCATTACCTCTACTTGTACGCCTCATCAAAAAAAACGGGGCATCATTGATTCCCCCCAAGACCACTGGGCTGATATGCCGGGTTTTGCGGGCGACTTAGACCCTCGTGATAACGCAGAGCTCAGGCGTATTCTTTGCAACGAAATTCCCGACACGTTCAATTGGTTGTTAGACAGTGGTGTTCGGTTCATGGGTCCTATGCCAGAGCCTCCACATCGTCAACCACGCATGCACAATGTTTTACCCAACTCGCGATCTTTCATATATCACTTGAGTCGTCGAGCGCAACGTGCGGGTGTCGATATTCGAACTGAATACAGAGTCACCAAACTATTAGAAAAAAACGGTAAAGTGATTGGGGTTGAAGCAGAAAGTGTTGAAGGTTTATGCCATGTTCAGGCGCGATGCGGTGTTGTTTTAGCAGCGGGCGACTTCACCAACGATCCCACTTTAAAAGCCAGATTCATGGGCGCACAAGAAGCTAAGGTAGAAGGTGTCAATCAGACCGCTACAGGTGATGGTCAACGAATGGCAGAAACACTAGGCGCCACCATCTTGAATGGTGATCTGGCCTTGGGTCCTGAAATTCGATTCATCGCGCCTGTCAAAGAGAACTGGCTTAGGCAGTTGCCTCCATGGCGATGGTTGGCTGTATGCATGCAGTGGTCCATCGATCATTTGCCAGCCTACATATTGCGACCATTGATGATGAAGTTTCTAACCACAGCACTAGCTCCCTCCACCACTTTGTTTGATCAAGGTGCCATATTGGTCAATCAAAGCGGTGAGCGTTTTGTGAATGAACTCGACAAACCCGCATGGTTTTTGCCCGATCAACCCAATAAGATTGGCTACATCGTGATTGATGCAGCTTTGTGTTCACAGTTTTCAGCGTGGCCCAATTACATTTCAACTGCGCCTGGCATAGCTTACGCTTACATTCAGGACTACCGTGACAACAGACCAGACGTTTATACACAAGCGCCGAGTTTGGAAGAGCTCGCCATTCAACTGGGCATGAATACGGCTTTGCTTAAACAAAGCGTGAGTAAAGCAACAGTTCGCCCGTTTGGTGATGGACCCTACGTTGCCTTAGGCCCTGTTCGATCAGTATTTGTTCACAATGAAGGTGGGTTGAAGGTGGACCATGAACATCGCGTGTTGGACAAGGCNNCCCGCAATTGGCCGGACTACCAATTGCGGGTCTATATGCTGCGGGATCGACTGGACAGGGCGGTCTTTTGCTCAAAGGGCATGGTCATCATTTGGCATGGGCTTTTGTGTCTGGCAGACTCGCTGGAAAATTTGCGGCATCGTCGCGTTTATAGGCGTCCAACTCCATAAAAACTACTATCTACCCTCATGGATTTATTTAAGAGCAGCCAAGATGTCCTTGTTATAGGCGGTG
>DDYJ01000061.1:0-2383 GCA_002347905.1 Comamonadaceae bacterium UBA2237
TGGCAGTGAAAGACCGCGAGGTTACGGCACCGGATGTGGCGCGTGTAGTAGAAACAGCCAAGGCTATCAATATTTCCACAGACCAACGTTTGCTTTTAGTGCAACCGCAAGAGTTTGTGATCGATGGCCAAGAGGTGCGCGAACCCATTGGCATGAGTGGTATTCGTTTAGAAGCAAAGGTGCATATCGTAACCGGTGCGCAGAGCGCGGCTGAGAACATCATCAAATGCGTGCGCCGCTGTGGCCTAGAAGTCGATCAGTTGATGCTCAATCCATTGGCTTCTAGTTTGTCTGTGCTTACAGATGATGAACGTGAATTGGGTGTGGCACTTGTCGATATTGGCGCAGGTACTACAGACGTAGCGATATTTACCAACGGATCGATTCGCCATACCGCTGTTATCCCGATCGCAGGTGACTTGATCACCAGCGATATTGCGATGGCTTTGCGCACCCCTACCAAAGACGCAGAAGAAATCAAGATCGAATCGGGCTTTGCCAAACAAATGCTGGCAGATCCAGAAATCCAAGTTGAGGTTCCAGGCTTGGGTGATCGGAGTCCTCGTATGTTGAGCCGCCAAGCTTTGGCTGGTGTGATTGAACCGCGTGTGGAAGAAATCTTTTCCTTGGTGCAACAAGTCATCCGTGATTCCGGTTACGAAGAAGTCCTCTCTTCAGGCATTGTTCTCACGGGCGGAAGCGCGGTGATGCCCGGCATGGTGGAGTTGGGAGAAGATATTTTCTTAAAGCCAGTTCGTCGCGGTGTGCCTAACTACAACAGTGCATTGGCAGACATGGTCTCGCAACCGCGAGCTGCTACAGCCATGGGCTTGTTAGAAGAAGCGCGCGTGGCACGCATACGTGGTTTCAAGGTATCGCAAAAAAGTAGTACGGTCAAAACAGCAGTCGACCGTGTGAAAGATTGGTTTGTGGGGAATTTTTAAAGATGACACCACAACGCTTGCTCTATTTAGCCCGAGGTAGTCCTCCAGACGCATGGCACAGAAGTCGACGATGGCGACCCTGTGTAGCAACTGCACCTCCTTCATAAGGAGAAGTATGGATAGGGAAAACATATGTATTTTGGCAACTGCAAATTTTTAGACATATTGGAGAAATAACATGAGTATTGAAATGATTGAAGTAGAAACTTTCAACTCTGGCACGCAAATCAAAGTGATTGGTGTGGGCGGAGGTGGCGGCAATGCGGTAGAGCACATGATTCGCTCAGGCGTGCAAGGCGTCGAGTTTGTGTGTGCCAATACCGATGCGCAGTCTCTGCGTATCAGCAATGCACATAAAGTGATTCAGCTCGGCTCGAATGGCCTAGGTGCTGGCAGTATTCCAGAAAAAGGACGCGAAGCTGCAGAGGTTGCTGAAGACCAAATACGCGAAGCCCTTGAGGGCACCAATATGCTGTTTGTCACTGCGGGTATGGGTGGCGGAACAGGCACTGGAGCAGCACCGGTAGTGGCGCGTGTTGCGCGCGAGATGGGAATTTTGACGGTAGGCGTAGTCACCAAACCTTTCGAGTTTGAAGGCACACGACGCATGAACAACGCAGAGTCAGGTTTGGCTGAGCTAGAAGCCAATGTCGATTCCTTGATCGTTGTACTAAATGAAAAGCTGTTAGAAGTGCTGGGAGAAGACGCCAGCCAAGACGATGCATTTGCATTTGCCAACGATGTATTGAAAAACTCCGTCGGTGGTATTGCAGAAATCATCAATGTCGAAGCCTTGGTAAACGTTGACTTTGCAGACGTACGCACCGTGATGAGCGAAACCGGCAAAGCCATGATGGGTACTGCTGCAGCCAATGGTCCAGACCGCGCTCGCATTGCTGCGGAACAAGCAGTGGCTTGCCCATTGCTTGAAGGTGTGGATATGTCAGGCGCCAAAGGTGTGTTGGTTTTGATCACTGCAGCTAAGGGCGGATTGAAGTTGTCGGAGTCTCGCGAAGCGATGAACACGATTCGTAAATTTGCATCACCAGATGCCCACGTGATTTACGGCACAGCGTATGACGAATCATTGGGTGACCAAATCCGCGTGACCGTGGTCGCAACGGGTTTGGCTGGTGGTCGTCGTGTCGCACCACAGTTGCAAGTGTTGCGTACTGGAACAGACAACGGTAGTTTCACAACTCAACAAGCCGCCAATGCTTCACCAGCAGGCATCATGGCTGCCGCAACGGTGGGCTTAAGTAACTTGGCTTCAGGCCTAGGAGTTGGTAATACAGCTACGCAACCAGACTACAACAGCATGGCTGTGCCGAGTGTGTGGCGTACCAACCGCACACAAGCGGCTGCCAAAGTAGATGCTTTGTCTTCAGGCGGCATGGACGACTACGAAATCCCAGCGTTCTTGCGTAAGCAAGCTGACT
>DDYJ01000061.1:2452-2617 GCA_002347905.1 Comamonadaceae bacterium UBA2237
GTGGAGCTCACCTTGCGGCCGGCACAACCTGAAACAGGCATTGTGTTTAGGCGAGTCGATTTGCCTGTGCCTGTAGATATTCCTATCACCGCTACTGCGGTGACGGATACCCGTTTGGCGTCGACCATTTCGAATGGTGGTGCCAAGGTCTACACGGTAGAGCAT
>DDYJ01000138.1:0-731 GCA_002347905.1 Comamonadaceae bacterium UBA2237
GAAACAAAGATTTGCCTTGCAAAACATAGTCGTTGGTTGCGACCTCACCCGTGTTTTTCGTATGGCCGCCGCCCGCTGTGATCTCAAAATTGCCAGTGGGATTACATGCGGGCAGCGCCCACTTTTCATTACTGTCTTTGTAAACACGCATCCAACTCTCTAATTGGCAACTGCCAGCAGTTGTCAATCGGGCATCGTCCGTCATAAAGGGACGAGCTGCAAAAGATGGTGGGCTTACAAGTAAGGTCAAGCAAAAAATAATTTGTCGCATTGTGATATTTGATAATTAGCTTTATATTTAATTGTGACAAGATGGTATGTCAAGTTAATTACTGAAATCCGATTTTCGTATGATCAAACAAGAACAAACTTAACAAAGGCCAAGCCATGACCGCCACCCTTCGCGTTAGCCAACACACCTTAGAAAAATTTATTTATGAGGCTTTTATTAAAATTGGTCTACCAGAAACCGATGCGCGCACCATGGGCGCGTTAATGGCCGAGGCCGATTTGCAAGGCTCTGATGGTCACGGTGTGATCCGCATGGTGCCCTACATCACCCGATTCAAAGGCGGCGGAGTCAACCTCACACCCAATATCCGTGTGGTCAAAGAGAAAGCTGCGATGGCTTTGATCGATGGCGATAACGGCATGGGGCATTTGGTGATGAAGCAAGCCACCGAGTTAGCCATCAAAAAAGCGAAAACCGCTGGGGTCGCATGGGTAGGTTC
>DDYJ01000138.1:800-4178 GCA_002347905.1 Comamonadaceae bacterium UBA2237
AACCCTATCGCTTGCGCGATTCCCGCGATGCATGAAGCGCCCGTCATTTTGGATATGGCCACCACCGTCACTTCATACGGCAAAGTAAAAGCCAAACGACAACGCGGCGAGATGATGCCTGAAGGCTGGATGATCAATCGAGATGGAACGCCGTTGCTAGACCCCCAGCATGCTGATGATGGTTTGCTGTTACCGATTGGTGGTTACAAAGGCTATGGATTGGCTTTGATCATTGGCATGTTGGCAGGCACCCTCAATGGAGCCGCTTTAGGCAAAGACGTGGTCGACTTCAACCATGACGCCAGCACCCCTACCAACACTGGCCAAGCCATCATGGTGATAGACCCCGATGCATTTGGCGAGGTAAAGGAATTTAAAGAACGCATGGATTCAGTTATTCAAGAAATGCGCAACAGCGAGCGCATCCAAGGGGTTGATCGTATTTGGCTGCCCGGCGAACAATCCCACCAAAAACGCATTGACTATGCGCGTGATGGCATTCCAATTCCTGATGCCTTGGCAAAACAACTGCATGGATTAGCACTGGAGTTGGGCATTACACCGCTTGCTTGATTTGGTATGCACGGCTTTAAACGCACATGTGTATGAAATACATAACTTTCTAAAGAATTGAATATGAAACACACCAAACTTCTCATAGGCCTGGTCACCGCCTTAGGCTTGACGTTCACCTCTTTAGCACATGCCCAATCGGGTTACCCGAATAAATCTATAAAGATGATCTTGCCTTTGGCAGTGGGCAGTGCAGTCGATGTGGCGGCTAGGTTGCTTGCGCAAAAGATGTCTGCGAATATGGGGCAATCCATCGTGATTGAAAACATCACTGGCGCAGCAGGCATCATCGGAGCCGACAAATTGGCCAAAGCCGCACCCGATGGTTACACGATTGGAGGGTTTAACGACAGCGTGGTCACCATGGTTCCCAATCTCAACCCCAACACGCCCTATAACCCGCTCAAAGACTTCAGCTTCGTTTCCTTAGTGGCAACTGTTGAGTTTTGTTTGGCAGTGCCGCCCGACTCACCCTACAAAACTACTGCAGATTTAATTGCTGCAGCGAAGAAAGCACCTGACAGCATCGCATTTGCATCAGGTGGTAACGGCAGTCCCCAGCACATTGGTTTCGCGATGTTCAATTCGCAAACCAATACGGTAATGAAACATATCCCCTACAAAGGAGCCAGCCAAGCTGCACAAGATGTGGCCTCTGGTCAGGTGCCTGTCACGATGCAGGGTATTGCTACCGTAGCGGGCTTAGTCAAGGGCGGTAAGTTACGCATCATGGGGGTGTCCATGAAGCAAAGGCACCCGCAATTTCCAGATATCCCAACCATTTCCGAATCTGGCGCACCCGGATTTGAATTTAGCACTTGGTTTTTAGTAACCGCACCTCCCGGAACGCCTAAAGAAATTGTGACGCGTTTAAACCGTGAAATCGTCAAAGCTTTGGCAGATCCTGAGTTGCGCGAGCGTTACGAAACATTAGGGTTGGCTCCTTTGGGCACTTCACCAGAAGAATTGGCCACTCGCACCCAGCAACAATATGCGAAGTACGCCAAAGTCATCAAAGACAACCAAATCAAGTCGGATTGATATCCATTTCGCTTAGCGCCATGCTTTCCCTACTTTCAATAGGGTTAGACATGGCATTCGTATCAACACCTGTTGTAATTCACCGCTGAGACCCCATTTGGGTTGTTCAGATTGGCTAGCGGCTAAGGGTAATTCCAACATCAAAAACTAGCCAATTAAATCTAGACCTCATAAGGACTTATCAACATGATGCTCTCACGTTTGACCTGCAAAGTATTTATCGCTTGGATCATGGTTTTCACCGCATGCATGGCTTTGGCCTTGCCCTCCCCCAAAGACATTGAGACGGAAATGCAAGCAGGCAATCTTGCCAAGGCTGAAAGCATGCTCCGGGAAGTGATTGCAGAGAAACCGCAAAGCGCCAAAGCGCATTACGAATTGGGGCAAGTCTTAGCGCGCCAAGAACACTATGCGCAGGCGCACCAAGAACTACTCAAAGCAAAAGAAATTGATCCAACGCTCAAATTTGCAAGTAGCCCTGAAAAATTCAACACGGTTTTCGACAAAGTTAGTCAATTGCAGCGCGGCACAACAACGACACAACATAGCGTAGCAGCAACGCAAACCCAAGCGACTCCCGCGACCCAAAACACAGGTATCAATTTGAACTATCTTTTGATTGGCATAGCTGGTCTAGTGGCATTGGCGTTAATCATCCGCATTCCGCGCCCTGCACCACCAGCAACCACAAACTACGCACCTGCCTATCCACCCTCCAACCCCGACGGAACCGCAGTGGCGCAAAGAGGGTTTGGTCAACAGTACGCACCTGGAGCGCCACCTGCTTACGGACCCGCGCCAACAAGTGGCGTTGGCTCTGGAATAGGCGGCGCTGTGATTGGTGGATTGGCTGGCGTAGCGGCTGGATACGCCCTATCCAAANNGTAGCTGCTGGATACGCCCTATCCAAAGCATTAGAAGGTGACCATGGCAGTGGAAACAACGCCAACGCACCGGCACAAAGTGGCGGTTATGTACCTTTCGACAGCCCAGCGACACCTGACCTGGGTAGCTTTGACTCAGGCAGCGGTGGCGACTCGTGGGACGACGGCAGCGCTTCAGGTGGTGACGACAGTTGGTAATCCACTGTCGTTCAAACCTTTAAGAATTTTTACGAATAAATTCTGCCACTCGCGCTATACCTGCATTGATGGCCTCGTCGGAAGCCGCATAGCTAAACCGGATATGTTGCCCCTCATTAGGTACACGGGGCCCAAAGTGGATGTCCGCCAACACGGCAACGCCTGCCTCATTGAGCAGGCGCTTGCGAAACTCTTCTGAATCGGCGCACTTTGTGAGCTTGCAAGCTTCGGTCACATTGGGCCAAGCGTAGAAGGCACCACCAGGTGACTTGCAAGTGATGCCAGGTACTTGGTTGAGCAATCCAACAATTAAGTCTCGGCGCTTGTGAAATATGTCATGCATACGTTGAGCATCTGCCTGAGGTCCACTCAATGCTTCTACGCCAGCCCATTGCGTAATATGTGAAGCACAGGACTCCGTGTTGGTAATCCAGTTTGTAAAAAATGGGGCGAGCTTTTTGTTGGCAGCAAAACCTAGACGCCAACCCGTCATAGCCCATGTTTTAGAACAACCATCGGAGATGATGGTGCGCTCTTGCATGCCTGGTAAGGAAGCGATCGACTCGAAAGCGCCGTCATACACCAGTTGCCCATAAATTTCATCTGCAAATATCCAAACTTGGGGATGCTTGCGCAAGATCTCTGCAATGGCCTCTAAGTCTTGACGAGGAATGATGCCGCC
>DDYJ01000138.1:4186-5364 GCA_002347905.1 Comamonadaceae bacterium UBA2237
GCCAGCTCTTGCGGGTCAAATCCAAAATTACGGTCTTCACGCAAAAAGATAGGCACACCCACTGCCCCATTGGCTTTGATTTGGGACTCATAAATAGGAAAGCCTGGGACGGGGTAAATCACTTCATCGCCTGCACCATAGTCGGTCACAGACAAAATGGAATATCCAATAAAAGGTTTGGCACCCGCAGCAACAACGACGTCATTGGCGTCTACCTGAATGTTTGCGCGCGTGCGATTCAAATAGTCTGCTGCAGCTTGTCTTAGCTCTGGAATGCCTGCAGATGCGGTGTACCCGTGTTTACCTTCACGAATTGCTTTGACACCTGCATCTTGAATATTCCCTGGCGTTGGAAAGTCTGGTTGGCCTATACAAAAAGAAATAATGTCGCGACCATCACGGATTAGCTGATTGACTTCAGCCAATACGACGAAAGCGTTCTCTGTACCTAAACCTTGTGCACGTTGACTGATGGCAACCATGTGTGTGTCCTGTTTGTAGTAATTGTGGAATGTTGATGCTTAGTCTGCGTCAAGCCAATCGCATATGGGTTTCCATTGCTCAAGGTCACGCTGGACTTTCGAGGGTGTTATGTCGAACATGGACAACCCGTGGGCTGCCATGTGGACGTAATACTGGGTGTCGCGTAAATAGGTCAAAACTGGAACGTTCAAGGTATCCATGAATATTTTGAGATTTGCAGCGGCAACGGTGCGGGCATCCACTCGGTTGCCGATCACAGCAACTTGTGAAGTGTGGGCGCGTTTGAGTTGTAACAACTTTACGATAAAGGCGTTGGTTGCTTGCATGTCAAACATGCTAGGCATGATGGGGACAATGATTTTGTCAGCCCTACCGATGACCTCTTGCATACGCCAACCACTCAAACCACCCGGTGTATCGATCACAACATGGGTGGTGTCTTTGAAGGGTTTAGCGGTGTAAATCAAATCCGCCTCGTATTCCCAAGTGGCAATTTTGGGCAAGACCTCAGGACGTTGTGATACCCAGAATTTGGAGGAACGCTGAACGTCTGCGTCTCCCAGCATCACTTGATGCCCAGAATTCGCTAAATATCCTGCAATATTCGTAGATAAAGTAGATTTACCGGAGCCCCCTTTGGGGTTAGCAATCACAACAACTTTCATAACACTGATGATACCTTGGTGCGCATTTCT
>DDYJ01000138.1:5505-5720 GCA_002347905.1 Comamonadaceae bacterium UBA2237
GGACCCAAAAATGCAGCCGACGCATAACGGTGTGCCATGGCAACACATACATGCCCCAACCCTCCGCACAAACCTGTTAACAAAATAATGCCCCAAGTAAACAAGTCTGCTGGCGTTTGCCATTGCATGAGGGCGATCGGTGCCAAAACAACGGCCGACACAATGGCGGACATCAATTGTGTGGCCACTGGGTTTTCAGTTGCAGCCAGGCGACG
>DDYJ01000138.1:5853-6015 GCA_002347905.1 Comamonadaceae bacterium UBA2237
AGTTTTTCTTTCAACCACCAAGATGATAAAACCGCAATAAGTATGGGAACAGAAAATTGAATAGCCCCAGTTTCAGCCAGTTGTAAATACTGTAAGGCGATGAAATTGAGCGCCGTCATGACTACCAACATCAGACCTCGCACCAATTGCAACTTGATGTTG
>DDYJ01000138.1:6143-6266 GCA_002347905.1 Comamonadaceae bacterium UBA2237
AAAACCGCATCCACACCACTTGCAACACCGGCAAGGACAACACCAACCATTTGGCGCTTGTGTCCAAACTGGCAAACATCAAGGTAGTGAGTGTGACGAGTGCAATACCGATTTTTCGGTTTT
>DDYJ01000165.1:0-2743 GCA_002347905.1 Comamonadaceae bacterium UBA2237
TGATGGCCTTAGACAGCCAAGGTGGCTTGATGCCTTTGTTGCAGGCTTGAACTGAGATAATTCAGCCCATCCCGATTTACCGCCCGATTCGGTGTTCGCCGAAGCGGGCTTTTTTATGACTCTAGGAAAAACTGCCATGTCAGACGAACAACAAGCTCCCGTGTTTCAAATTCAACGCGTCTATCTCAAGGACATGTCGCTGGAGCAACCCAATTCCCCCGCCATACTGGCGAGCGAGCAGCAACCTGAGGTCGACATCCAACTCGCCATGGGCATGGAGCAAGTCGCCGATGGCATCGTTGAGGTGACGGTGACTGCTACTGTGAAAACCCAAATCGAGGACAAGACGGTGTTCTTGGTCGAAGTCAAGCAAGCCGGTATTTTTGAGATTCGCAACTTGCCTGAGGACCAAATGGGCCCTGTGGTCGGTATTGCGTGCCCACAAATCATCTACCCTTACCTGCGCAGCAATGTGGCCGACATCATCCAGCGCGCAGGTTTCCCGCCCGTGCATTTGTCGGAGATCAATTTCCAAGCGATGTACGAGCAGCAGCAAGCCGCTAACCAGTAAGCTAACCCTGTGAACAATAAGGCTCAACGGCTGTGAAGATCGCTGTATTGGGTTCAGGCGCATGGGGCACTGCGCTCGCCATCCACGCGGGACATGAGCACACAGTCAGCTTGTGGTCGCGTGATGCGGCGCAAGCCGACGCCATGCGTGTGAATAGGGTAAACGCGCGCTACTTGCCAGACTGCCCTTTCAGCGAAGGACTTACCGTCACTGCCGCGCCCATTGGCGTATGGTTGCAAGCGATGGACTTAGTCGTTGTTGCAACGCCGATGCACGCACTGCGCCAAGTGCTTATCGACCTAGCGCCTTGGGTACAAGCTCGTGTGCCGGTGGTGTGGCTGTGCAAAGGTTTTGAGGCAGGTGTTGACGGTGTGGGTCGCATGGGGCACGAGGTGTGCGCCCAAGTCGCCCCCCAGTTGCTGGGCAGTGTTTTGAGCGGCCCTAGCTTTGCGCAAGAAGTCGCGAATGGGCATCCCGCTGCTTTGGTCGCTGCTAGCAAGCATGACTCTGTGCGTGAGACATTGGTGCAGGCGTTTCACCGTGGCAATTTAAGGGTCTATGCCAACGCAGACGTTGTGGGAGTAGAAGTAGGCGGCGCCGTCAAAAACGTATTGGCCATCGCCACAGGTTTGTGCGACGGCTTGAAGTTAGGGCTCAACGCCAGAGCCGCCTTGGTTACCCGAGGCCTCGCCGAAATCACACGCCTGGGCGTTGCTTTGGGCGCGCAAGCTGAAACATTCATGGGCCTGTCTGGCTTGGGTGATTTGGTGTTGACTGCCACGGGTGACTTAAGTCGCAACCGCCAAGTCGGTATTGCGCTCGCGCAGGGGTTGACGGTTGCGCAGGCTGTCGAGGCACTTGGCCATGTTGCAGAGGGTGTGAACAGCGCACGCACAGTTGTCCAAAGAGCGAAGCAATTAGGCGTTGACATGCCGATCGCGCAATCGGTAGTGGGCTTGCTAGACGGCGTTTTGACTCCACAACAAGCCGTAGCCCAGTTGATGGGGCGAGACGCTAAGCAAGAGCTTTAACTGGCTAGATTTCTAAGTTATCAATTAGGCGCGTACTACCCAATCGCGCTGCGCCTAGAACCACCAAAGGCGCATCAGAAAACTGCGTGACAACCGACAAATCGTGTTGGTGACGCACCACCAAATAGTCTGGCTGCCAGCCCTTATCACGCAAGGATTGCATGGCTTCATCCTCTATTTGCGTCACCACTTTTGCAGCGTCGCTAGCTAAGTTGCCCGATAGCTGGTCAAGTACGCTTGCCGCCATGTGCTTTAAAGT
Organism: Comamonadaceae bacterium UBA2237; assembly: GCA_002347905.1. Classification (GTDB taxonomy): domain Bacteria; phylum Pseudomonadota; class Gammaproteobacteria; order Burkholderiales; family Burkholderiaceae_C; genus Limnohabitans. Next base: position 1,862 of record DDYJ01000165.1, read on the forward strand.
GGCAGAGAGTTCAACAGCGCGCGCGCGTTCATCAGAACTCAGATAACCGTTACGGGAACTCAAGGCGAGGCCGTCGTCTGCGCGCAGGGTGTCGACGCCAACGATGTGAATGGGCAGTGCCATTTGGTGCACCATGCGTTGGATGACCATCAGTTGCTGGTAATCTTTTTTACCAAACACGGCGACATCGGGTTGCACACAGTTAAACAGCTTATGCACAACAGTGCTCACGCCCACAAAAAAACCGGGGCGAAACGCGCCCTCCAAAATGTCTGCCAGCTCCGCTGGCGGATGTACTTTAAAAACCTGAGGCTCGGGGTAGAGGTCTTTTTCTTGCGGTGCGAATACGACATCGCAACCTTGTGCCTCTAGAAGTGCGCAGTCGTTGGCAAAGGTGCGTGGGTAAGAGTCGAAGTCTTCGTGGGGTGCGAATTGCAGGCGGTTGACAAAGATGCTGGCAACACAAATCGCATCAGGCAGGGTTTGTTTGGCAACTTTCACCAACTCCAAATGGCCTGCGTGCAAGTTGCCCATGGTGGGAACAAACGCGCGTTGCTTCGCTGGCTTCAGCAAGCGGCGGAGGTCTTCAATGGAGTGCGCTATCTGCATGGCAGGCGACGCTTACCAAGCGTGTTGGGCGTTGTCTGGAAAGCTGCCGTCTTTGACTGCGGCGACGTAGGCGGAGAACGCGTCTTGCACGCTGTGCTGGCCATGCAAGAAGTTACGTACAAATTTGGGTGTCTTTCCTAGGTTGACGCCCAGCATGTCTGGCATGACCAACACTTGGCCTGCTGTACCGTTACCCGCGCCAATGCCTATGGTGTGGCAAGTAGGTAGTTGTTGGGTGAGTTGGGTCGACAAAGCGGCAGGCACCATCTCGAG
>DDYJ01000165.1:2900-3020 GCA_002347905.1 Comamonadaceae bacterium UBA2237
CGAGTTTGACCATTTGTGCGCCAGCTTGCATCAAAACAATTGCGCTGCGCAGCGCTTCGTCGCGTGAGGCTTGGTACGAGCCAAAGGGCAAATCACCGATCACCCAAGCACGGCCTTGCA
>DDYJ01000163.1 GCA_002347905.1 Comamonadaceae bacterium UBA2237
GCCAGTGTCAGTTCCAATCGATAGCGGGACTAGTCCACCTGCAACGGCCGCCGCAGAGCCACTACTCGACCCGCCAGGCACGCGATGTTCTTGGTGGTCCCAAGGGTTGCGGGGCATGCCCATGTGTTCGTTGGTGCCCCAGCCGCCCAATGCAAACTGCACCATATGGGTTTTGCCGATGATGATGGCGCCTGCTGCTTTGAGCCTTTGGATTAAGTAGGCGTCNNTCGACTAAATCTTTCACGGCAATAGGCAAACCATGAAGCGGGCCCAAGGTATAGCCTGCTTTACGTAGCTGGTCCGATGCCTTGGCAGCCGCTAGTGCTTCAGTTTCATATACCTCTACAAAGCAATGCAACCATGTGTCTTGTTGACGAATGCGTTCAAGGTATGCACTAACGATGTCAAACGATGTAAATGTGCCACTTTGAAGGCCATTCGATAAAGCCATTGCATCGTCAAGGGGAAGAGTGTGTTGTGTCATTTTACGTGCCTTCATCAGTGCCAATACTTTTGCTTCGTTGAGGTTACTGCGATCAGCGAAGACACCTGCGGTAGGGGATAAGTACACGCCAATGTTAAACTTTATCGGCGCTAATTACTTGGCAAATTAGCGAAGGACAGCTCATCATGGGTACTTATACCTATCCCAAATTTACCTACAAGTCAGTGGCCGATTTGCTGACGCAACCCCCGCAAAATAAGCCTTTGGTTATCGTGGGCGCAGGGCCTGTGGGATTGGCTGCTGCTATTGACGCCCGATTGAAGGGATTGGATGTTTTATTGTTAGACGAAGACGATTCTGTCTCGTTTGGCTCACGCGCTGTTTGTTATGCCAAACGCACTTTAGAAATTTTGGATAGATTGGGGGTTGGTCAACCGCTTTGTGAAAAAGGCGTGAGTTGGAATATTGGACGCACCTATGTGGAAGAAGAAGAGGTCTACCAATTCAATTTGGTGCCTGATGCGGGACACAAGCGCCCAGGCATGATCAATTTGCAGCAGTATTACTTGGAAGAAGCGCTGGTCAATCGTGCGCTTGAGTTGGGCGTGGATGTGCGATGGAATTGCAAAGCGACTGGGGTGACGTCAGAGGCCGCTAGAGCCACGGTGCAAATTGATTCCCCAGAAGGGCAATTTTCTGTCTCTGCAGATTGGTTAATCGTAGCCGATGGTGCGCGCAGTCCGATTCGACAAATGTTAGGCCTAGATATCGAAGGCCATGTTTTCAAAGACCGATTTTTGATTGCAGACGTGGTGATGAAAGTGGATTTCCCCGCTGAACGCCGCTTGTGGTTTAACCCGCCGTTTCATCCGGGGCAAAGTGTGTTGCTACACAAACAAGCCGATAACGTATGGCGGATCGATTTTCAATTGGGTTGGGATGCTGATCCTGAGGAAGAGCGCAAACCTGAAAAAGTATTGCCGCGTCTCAAAACAATGTTTGGTAACGATACAGAGTTTGAGTTGGAGTGGGTCAGTATTTACACCTTCCAATGTCGTCGCATGAAAGAATTTCGCCATCAACGCTTGTTGTTTGTGGGTGATGCGGCGCACCAAGTGTCGCCCTTCGGGGCGCGCGGTGCGAACTCTGGCCTGCAAGATGCAGACGGCTTGATGTGGAAATTGGATTTGGTGATGCGCGGCTTAGCGCCTGAGTCTTTGCTAGATACCTATCACAGCGAACGCGCTTATGCGGCAGATGAAAATATTTTGAACTCCACCCGCTCCACAGACTTCATAACACCTAAAAGTAAAACGAGTCGCGTGTTCCGCGATGCTGCCCTTGAGTTGGCTAGACACCATCCCTTTGCGCGCAAGTTGGTCAATTCCGGACGATTATCCGTGCCTAGTTTTATTACCGATTCACCTTTGAATACGCTTGACGTCGATACGTTCGCGGGTGCTATGGTGCCGGGTGCGCCTATGGATGATGCGCCTATGCAATGTGATAGTGACGCTGTATGGCTTATCGATTGTGTGGGTGGAGCTTTTCAGTGCTTGGTGTTCGTGGATGATTTGACGCAAATAGATGCCAGCACACGCCAGTCGTTGATTGCTTTGCGCGATGCTTCGGTTTCTATTGAGCCTGTCCTGATTAGCAAACGTGCCGGTGCTTTTGAAGGCATGCGAGTGCTTGTGGATGTTCAAGGGCTGTTTGCTAAGCGATACGATGCGCAATCGGGAAGTGTTTGGTTGATAAGGCCGGATCAACATATTGCTGCGCGGTGGAGAAGTTTTGCGCTGCAAGCTGTCGAACAAGCCTTGTGCGTGGCGATCGGTTCGTCGATGGCCACAGCTTAAAAAGTTGAAATTTGAAATAAAGAGGTAGTTCTTTGAATTTACAACCCAATTTTTACGAGACTGGCAAGCGCTATTTCCGCGATTTCACGCCAGGAGACGATTTTTACGAAGCATTGATCAACACCCACCGCGATCTAACGGACGAACAAAGTGCGCTGGTGAACGCCAAGTTAATTCTGTTGTTGAGTAACCATATCGGTGATATCAGCGTATTGCGCGAAGCCATGGCACTTGCGCGTGCTGATGTTGCCCCAAACGCATAAACCCATTTCAGGAGAACCCCATGAAAGTCAACCGCATCCACCATGTGGCCTACCGATGCAAAGATGCCAAGCAAACGGTGGACTGGTACGTCAAGCATTTGAATATGGATTTTGTGCTGGCCATTGCGGAAGACCTAGTTCCCAGCACCAAAGCGCCAGACCCTTATATGCATGTGTTTTTAGATGCGGGTAACGGAAATGTGTTGGCATTTTTTGAACTGCCCACTGCGCCAGAGATGGGGCGCGATACCAATACGCCAGATTGGGTGCAACATATTGCCTTTAAAGTAGATAGCGTTGAAGAACTGGAAGTTGCCAAGTCACGCTTGCAAGCAAGCGGCATCGATGTAATTGGCATCACAGACCACACGATCTTCAAATCGATTTATTTCTTCGATCCCAACGGCCATCGTTTGGAGTTGGCGTGCGACACCGCAACCCCAGAAATGCAAGAAAAACTAGATGCCGTGAAATGGGACATGCTAGAAGAGTGGAGCCAAACCCGTCGCGCCCCTAAGCATGCCGCTTGGATGCACGAAAATGAGTTCCATTAATTGGCATTAATTGGGGTCAGAACCTA
>DDYJ01000172.1:0-1716 GCA_002347905.1 Comamonadaceae bacterium UBA2237
ACTATCGCTAAACAACCACCCATGAGTGGTTCGAGCAACAGCGTGCGTCCTTCGGTCAATACCCGCCTAAAAAAACGAAAACAAATATTCTGAGCTTTAAAGAACGCTTCATTAGATAGCGTTGAGTCTGTAGCCAACGCCACGAATTGATTCAATAGGAAAGGGTTGTGTATTTTTTGGATCGGTATCAGCGAGTTTTTTTCTTAGGCGCTGAATGCATACGTCCACAATATTGGTGCCGGTATCAAACTCGATGCCCCATGAGCGTTTAAGAATTTGTTGGCGAGAAAAAATTTGCCCGGGCGAAAGCATCAAACATTCCAGTAGCATGAATTCTCTTTGCGTCAAAGTGACGGTTCGTTCTTGGTATGTGGCTACACGTGTAAAACGATCAAGAGAGATACCACTTTGGTCGATGGTTTTTTCAATGCTGCCGACCTTACGTTGCACCAAGGTTTGAATGCGGATGATCAACTCTTCGACAAAAAAAGGTTTGGGCATGTAGTCGTCAGCCCCATACTGAAAAACTTTGAGCCGATCATCTAATTCCGTTCTAGCTGTGAGCATGATCACGGGGGTGGTGAATTCTTTTTTACGGTATTCCTGTATGACCTGAAATCCGTCTAACAATGGAAGCCCCACATCGAGCACGATGGCGTCAAATGTTTTGATCAACGCCGTATTTAGACCTCTAAACCCATCGAGCTCGTGGTGGGTCGTGATGTCGGCGGCTGCAAAGCCTTCTATGACAAAGTCAGCAATTTTTTGTTCATCTTCAATGAGCAGTACGTCCATAGCCTGATTTTGACCGATGGCTGTCACTTCAAGGTGCGATTACTAACTTGTAATAATCTTGGTCGCCATCAGCTAAAGCTATGATGCAATATTTACCTAAAAACTGGAAACAAAGATGAAAAAATGCATTCAAACGGTGTTGGTAGCAGCGATTTCCCTGAGTTCTTTGGCATTTGCCCAAAACGTGAAAATCGTTGGCCTTGTGGAACTCACCGGCACTGGCGCAACTTCTGGTACCAATTTCGATAACGGCATCAAGTTAGCCGTCAAAGAGATCAACGCCGCGGGCGGTATCTTAGGTAAGAAAATTGACTACAACTCGTTTGATACCCAATCCAATCCTGGCGTTGCCAAAGGTTTGGCAGACAAAGCAGTTGATGACGGCGCCTATGTGGTGATGGGGCCTGTGTTCTCAGGGTCTATATTGGTGAGCATGGCGTCTACTAAGCGCGCTGAAATTCCTAACTTCACTGGTGGAGAAGCAGCAGCGATTACCCAGCAGGGAAATCCCTATGTTTTCAGAACCTCTTTCACACAATCGACGGCCATGCCCAAGATTGCAAACTACATCAAAGACACAGTCAAAGCCAAAGTGGTGGACGTGGTCTATGTGAATAACGACTTCGGCAAAGGTGGCCGTGATTTGATCATTAAGTCCTTAGAAGCACGCGGCATCAAGATTGGTGCCGATATTTCTAGCGACCCAGGTCAGGTGGATTTCAGCAGTGTGGTGATCAAAGCCAAGCAATCAAATGGCGATGCACTGTTTGCCTATACCAATGAAGAAGAGTCTGCCCGTTTGTTACGCGAACTCAAAAAACAAGGCTACAACAAGCCTGTGATTGGTGAAACCGTATTGACCAGCCAGAAAGTGATTGAATTGGCAGGTGATGCTGCCAACGGTGCCATTGCCCACGTAGG
>DDYJ01000172.1:1734-3278 GCA_002347905.1 Comamonadaceae bacterium UBA2237
GACCACAATGGTTTGAAAGGCTATATCGGTATGTACACCGTTAAAGCGGTGACTGAGAAGATTGGCAAGTTTGATTCCAAAGCATTTGCCGCTGCTATGAAGAACGTCAGCTTGTCTGCCAAAACCACCCCTGGTTTATTGCTAGACATTTCTTATGACGCTAACGGCGACTTGGACCGCGAAAGTTATCTCACCAAGGTGGTCAATGGCAAACAAGTGGTAAGTGAAATATTGCCCCCCGTTAACAAAAAATAAAACCTAAAAAAACCATGTCAGACAGTAACAAGTTCAAACTCGCAGGTGTGATGGGCATGCCCATCTACCAATCACGGTCACCCATCTTGCATAACTATTGGTTAACCAAGTACGGCATTAAAGGTGCGTATGGCCATTTTCCTGTGGAGTTGAAAAACTTGGAGGCTGCTGTTCGTGGTTTGTCTGCGCTGGGTTTGGCAGGGTGCAATATCACCTTGCCCCACAAAGTGCATGCGATGAAGATGATGGACCATATCGACCCATTGGCCAAGCGCATGGGTGCAATCAATTGCATTGTGGTGCAAGAAGATGGTGCCTTGCATGGATTCAACAACGATGGCTATGGCTACATTCAATGCGTGAAAGATGCCAAACCTAATTGGCGTGCGGATGAGGGCCCTATCGTAGTTTTAGGAGCAGGCGGTGCTGCAAGAGCAATTGTTTTGAGCCTAGTAGACGAAGGCGCTAAAGAAATCCGCTTGATCAATCGCACTACATCTAAAGCCCAAGAATTGACAGTAGGTGTGGAGTCGGTCGTGAAAGTGTTTGACTGGAGCGAGCGCAATGAAGCAATGCGTGGCGTTTCTATGTTGATCAACACCACCAACCAGGGCATGTATGGCCAGCCTGCGCTCGATGTCTCGTTGGATGCTTTGCCATTGACCGCTCTGGTGTCAGACGCTATTTATATTCCGCTAGAGACGCCTTTGTTGGAAACTGCACGCTTGCGCGGCAATCCCACAGTGAATGGTTTGGGTATGTTGCTTAACCAAGCGCGTCCAGCATTTAAGGCATGGTTTGGTGTATTACCAGAGATCACTGATGATTTAAGAAAAGCTGTGTTGGCGACTTTTTGATATGGGCATTCTTTCTGACAAAAAGATAGATTCCCATTGCCATGTTTTAGACCCCGCTCGATTTCCATACCGCCATGATGTGAGTTATCGTCCTGCGGGGCAGGAGATGGGTAACGCTGCCTATTTTCAAGAATTGATGGAGTGCTATGCCGTGCACCATGCATTGCTAGTTGGCCCCAATTCCGGTTACGGCATAGACAACGCTTGTTTGTTGGATGCCATTGCCCACAGCAACGGGCGTTTTAAAGGCATTGCTGTGGTGCCCAATGATTGTTCTGATACACAACTAGATGCCTTGCAGTCACAAGGTGTGATTGGTATTGCCTTCAATCCCTCTTTGATGGGGTTTGATTTTTATGCAGATTTAGAGCCCTTGTTGTTGCGTTTGAAAAATCGCAATATGTGGGCGCAGTTTCAAGTTGAAAAAGATTT
>DDYJ01000207.1:0-2969 GCA_002347905.1 Comamonadaceae bacterium UBA2237
TGTTATTACACATTTCAACCGCTTTGGCCAATCCATGTGACGGGTCTTCACCGGTCCCGGGTGCTGTGGTTTGTTCCGTTGCTGGATCGTTATGCACGTTCCATGCGCTCCAGTCCAATGCAGTTTTGATAGGAATGACTTGGTAGCCATTGCCATACCGCATCAAGCGCGTGTCATCCATTTTGGGCGGATCGATGATGCGTTGGGGAGAGAGGAGATTGGATGGATCGAGATGTTGCTTGATTTGTTGAAAGGCGTCATTGATGCGAGGTCCAAATTGCCATTCAATCCATTCGCCGCGGCATAAGCCATCTCCATGCTCGCCGCTATAGGCGCCTTTGAATTTGCGTACCAGTTCGCTGGCCTCTTCGCCAATTTGTCGCATTTTCTTGGCGCCATCGCGCCGCATATCCAAGATAGGGCGCACATGCAATGTACCCACGGATGCGTGCGCATACCAAGTGCCCTTGGTGCCATGCCGTTTAAAAACTTCTGTTAGTGCATCGGTGTATTGGGCTAAATGCACCAAGGGCACTGCGCAGTCTTCGATAAAGCTGACGGGTTTGCCGTCGCCCTTTAAGCTCATCATGATGTTGAGGCCAGCCTTGCGCACTTCCCACAAGTTTTTCTGCGGTGCGTCGTCGATCATTTCTACAACGCTGTTGGGTAAGCCCAGATCACCCATGAGTTCCACCAGTTGGCGCATATGGGGTTTGAGCGATTCTTTGTCTGCGCCTGCAAACTCCACCAACAAAATGGCTTCGGGCTCGCCTGTCAAAGCGGTGCGTATCGTTGGTGCAAAGGCAGGGTTTTGTAGGGACAGGTCGATCATGGTGCGGTCGACTAGTTCAATAGCAGTCAATGTACCGCTACCCAATTTGACAATATGTTGTGCGGCATCCATTGCTTGATAGAACGTAGGAAAGTTAACCACTCCCAACACTTTGGCACGCGGCAGTTCAGCCAATTGCAAGGTGAGCGACTGCGTCATGGCCAAAGTACCCTCGCTGCCAACTAATAAATGCGCGAGATTCACAGAGCCATCGGTTGTGTAAGGACGCTCGTTTTGGTTGCAAAAGATATCGAGGTTGTAGCCAGCCACACGGCGCAATACTTTAGGCCAGTGGGCATCGATTTCAGGTTGCAGTTGCTTAGCCAACTGCTGCACAAATTCACCCATGGTTTTTGCGCGTCCTGTGCTTTGGTCAAAACGCCCTAATTGCAACACTGTGCCATCACTCATTCTTGCTGTCGCACCTAAGACGTTATGCACCATATTGCCGTAAGCAATCGAACGACTTCCGCATGAATTGTTTCCCGCCATACCACCTAAGGTGGCTTGCGCACTGGTAGACACATCTACTGGAAACCAAAGTCCTTTGGATTTGAGTTGTGCATTCAAGTGGTCCAACACCAAGCCAGGTTCAACAACTGCTGTTCGGTTTTCTGTATCAATGTGCAAAACATTGCGTACATATTTGCTGTGGTCGATCACCAGACCAGCACCAGTGGTTTGTCCGCATTGGCTAGTGCCACCACCGCGAGGCACGATGGGCACGCCAAGGTCGCGGCATATGTCCATGGCTATCGCTACTTCTTGTGTGCTTTTGGGGACGAACACGCCTAAGGGTATTACCTGATATATCGAGGCATCGGTCGCATAACGTCCTCTGTCTGCAGGCGTAAACAACACCTCGCCATGTGTTTCTTGCAACAGTCTTGCCGCTAGTCGGCCAGCCACTTCATTGCTAGCATGCGCTATTCGCTCGAATGTTTTCTCTGGAGTGGATAAGATTGCGTTAGTCATATGGCTATTTTGAATGCAAAAAATAACAAAGCTATTGGAGATTTCACATTTATGTTGAAGCTTGACTTTCACCCTTCGGGCCGTCATTTCTTACAAATTCCTGGGCCGTCCCCAGTCCCTGATCGCATTTTGCGCGCTATGAGTCTGCCCACGATTGACCATCGCGGACCCGAGTTTGCTGTGTTGGCTTTTAAAGTCATGGCGGATATGCAAAAGATTTTCCAAACACAACACCCCGTGATGATTTACCCCGCATCAGGCACAGGTGCGTGGGAGGCTGCATTGGTCAATACCTTGAGTGTGGGCGACCATGTCTTGATGTACGAGACTGGCCAGTTCGCCACTTTGTGGAACAAACTCGCCACCCGTTTAGGAATCAAAACGGAATTCATCGGTCTGCCCGGACTAGAAGGTTGGCGCCATGGTGTTCAAGCGGACTTGATTGAAGCGCGCTTAAAAGCAGACACCAACCACACCATCAAAGCTGTATGTGTGGTCCATAATGAAACATCGACAGGCGTGACCAGCGATATTCCTGCTGTACGGCGTGCGATTGATAACGCCAAGCATCCTGCTTTGTTGTTGGTCGATACCGTTTCTGGCTTAGCGGCGATTGACTATCGCCATGATGCATGGGGTGTGGACGTCACTGTTGGTGGTTCGCAAAAAGGATTGATGCTGCCACCAGGTTTAGGCTTCAACGCGATATCGCCCAAAGCGATTGAGGCGAGTAAAAAATCTACTATGCCGAAATCATTCTGGGCATGGGATGAAATGATCGAGTTCAATAAAACAGGTTACTTTCCATCTACCCCCAACACCAATTTGCTTTATGGCTTGAGCGAAGCCTGCGACATGATTTTGGGCCAAGGTTTAGACGTGGTGTTCAAACGCCACAAGCGTTGGTCCGCCGGTGCATGCGCTGCAGTGAATGCTTGGGGACTTCCTATTCAATGTGCTGACCCTGCGTTGCACTCTCCGATATTGACTGGCGTGATGACGCCTGAGGGTGTGGATGCCGATGAAGTTCGTAAAGTTATTTACGAGCGCTTCGATTGCTCTCTTGGAACTGGTTTGGGTAAGGTCAAAGGACGTATGTTCCGTATTGGCCATTTGGGGGATTGCAATGATTTGACGGTGATCGCTGCAGTGTCGGCTTGTG
>DDYJ01000207.1:3074-3309 GCA_002347905.1 Comamonadaceae bacterium UBA2237
GGTGTTGCCGGCGCTGCAGTATTGGCAGCGCCCATGATAAAAGCGCAGTCACTGCCTTCAGGTCCCTTGCGGATCGTTGTAGGCTTTCCGCCTGGCGGTGGTACGGATGCCCTAGCGCGTGTGTTGGCGCAAAAACTCCAAGCAATGTGGAACATTAACATCGTGATCGACAACAAAGCAGGTGCTGCCGGTGTGATTGCCGCAGACTATGTGGCCAAGCAACCCGCAGATGGCA
>DDYJ01000174.1:0-4300 GCA_002347905.1 Comamonadaceae bacterium UBA2237
AGCCATTCGTGCAAACTATCGGTTTTTAGAAATGTGGACGCCATGAAACTCGTTGCAATACCCGCTTTTTCAGACAACTACTTGTGGTTGTGGCATCAGGACGGCCACGCTGTGGTGGTCGATCCGGGGGACGCCCAGCCGGTGAGGGAAGTTTTGAGCCGCGAAGGACTCAGCTTGGCCGCGATTCTAGTCACCCACCATCACGCAGACCATATCGGCGGTGTGGATGAACTTCGTGAAGCAACCGGAGCAAAAGTGTATGGCCCAGCGCGTGAAAACATCCCCGAACCGCTGACCCCGGCTTTGCCGGATGCACCTTTTCAACTGTTAGGTCAAACCGTTCAAGTCATCGACGTGCCTGGACACACCTCGGGTCATATCGCTTACTTTTTGCCTGATGCACCACAGGCACCTGTGCTTTTTTGCGGAGACACGCTGTTTTCAGGCGGCTGCGGCAGGATTTTTGAAGGCACACCTGCGCAAATGCTGGCTTCGCTAGATGCTTTGTCCGCCCTGCCCGCCAACACCCGTGTGTGTTGTGCGCACGAGTACACTCTCTCCAACTTGAAATTTGCCCTTGCGGTAGAGCCCAACAACCAAGACTTGCTGAAGTACAACGCGCATTGCAAAGCTTTGCGCGCGCAAGATCTCCCCACCCTGCCCGCTGAATTGGGAAATGAGTTGAAGATCAACCCGTTTCTCAGAAGCCGCCTTGCGACTGTGCGGCAATCTGTGGGCCAACATGCTGGGCTCTCGGTGCAAGCGCAGACCGACGACACCACCCTCTTTGCCGCCTTGCGGGAATGGAAAAACAACTTCAGATGAGATTCTTTTCGACAGCCATTCCACTGGCGCTAAGTTTAGTTTTGTTGCAAGCTTGCGCTCCCCTGCAACCCTTGCCCGGTCAACCTATGGCGACAAGCTCCGGCAGCGAGAAACAAACGGACTTGAGCCCCATCGGCAAAACCAATTTGACGGGTAACAAGGTCGCCAATCTTGACCTGCCCAACGATTTGTGGGAACGCATCCGCAAGGGCTACAAAATGCCCGACCTTGAAACCGATCTCGTGGTCGATCGCACCCAGTGGTATGCCGCCAAGGCCGATTATTTACAGCGCATGGGTGAGCGCTCTAGTAAATATCTCTTTCATATTGTTGAAGAACTCGAGCAACGCAATATGCCTACTGAATTGGCGTTGCTCCCTTTCATTGAAAGCGCCTTCAACCCGCAAGCCGTCTCCAGCGCGCGCGCTAGTGGCATGTGGCAGTTCATGCCGGCTACCGGCAAAAGTTTCGATTTGAAACAAAACGTATTCCGTGACGACCGGCGAGATGTTCAGGCTTCGACTCGGGCTGCCTTGGACTACTTAGAGCGTCTCTACAAACAATTTGGCGATTGGCATCTGGCCCTGGCCGCTTACAACTGGGGCGAGGGCAATGTCGGTAAAGCAATTGCCCGCAACCAACGCGCAGGCCTTCCCACGGGCTATGTGGATCTCAATATGCCAATGGAAACGCGCATGTATGTGCCCAAACTGCAGGCTATGAAAAACATTGTGGGCAACCCACCTGCATATAACGTGGTGTTGCACAGCATTCCCAACCATCCTTATTTCCAAAGCGTGCCGCTGCCCCGCGATATGGATGTGACGGTTGCGGCCAAATTGGCGGAGATCAGCGTGGACGATTTCAAATCATTGAACCCCTCCGCGAGTCGGCCTGTGCTCCTAGCGGCGGGCACGCCCACCATCTTGCTGCCATGGGACAAGGCAGAAGTGTTTCAGCGTAATTTTGAGTCGTCCGGAATTGGACGCATGGCATCGTGGACTGCATGGATTGCCCCATCGAACATGAAGCCGAGCGAAGCAGCCAAACGCGTAGGTATGAGCGAGGCCGATTTACGCGCTGTCAATAGCATTCAGGGCAAGATGATCATCAAAGCGGGCTCTGCATTGTTGGTTCCCCGAACGATGCGGGTTGTGGAGGATGTCACCGCAAGGGTGGCTGATAACGGCAAACTCGATTTATCGCCCGAAGCAATTGCTAAGCGTAAAAAAGGTGGCAAAGGAAGCAAAAAGGCCAAAGGGAGTGGCGCTACTAAAACAGCTTCTAAGAAGTCTGGCAAAGACAAGCAAGACGTGAATGTGGCGAAGCGCTAGGGGTTGCTTGTCGAGCACCCTTGAGAAGTCGGCGACTTAGGCTTTACGCCGATCGACCAAAGCGTGGGCAATGGTGCCCAAATCAACATATTCCAACTCGCTTCCCACTGGCACTCCGCGCGCAAGACGGGTAACTTGCACATTGCGACGTTTCAAGGCCTCTCCCAATACATGTGCAGTGGCCTCACCCTCAGCCGTAAAGTTGGTTGCCAAAATCACTTCGCTCACCACGTCGTCACTGGCACGTTCTAAGAGCTTTTGCAAGCCAATGTCTTTGGGGCCTTGGCCATCAAGTGGGCTGATACGCCCCATCAAAACGAAATACAAACCTTTGTAAGCCGCAGTGCGCTCCACCGCAGACTGGTCAGCAGGGCTCTCCACCACGCAAAGACGGCTGGCGTCGCGCGTGGTGTCCGCACAGGTTAGGCATATAGGTTGGGTGGTGAAGGTGTTACACAAATCGCAATGCTGCACTTGAGCAACCGCAGTTTGTAAGGCATCGGCAATCAGCTTGGCGCCTTCGCGGTCATGTTGCAACAGGTGGTAAGCCATGCGCGAGGCGGATTTCACACCCACGCCAGGCAAGCGATGGAGCGCCTGAATCAACCCCTCTAAAACCGAGGTGTTGGCCATTAAAACGGCAGTTTCAGGCCAGGCGGCAAGCCAGCAGTGAGCTTGCTCATCTTGGCTTCGCTGGTCTCGGCGGCTTTGCGCACTGCGTCGTTGAAAGCGGCAGCGACCAAGTCTTCGATCATGTCTTTGTCGTCGGCCAACAGGCTCGGATCGATGGTGACGCGTTTGACGTCGTGCTTGCAGGTCATCAAAACCTTGACCAATCCAGAGCCTGATTCGCCAGTGACCTCGATGTTGCCCAATTCTTCTTGGGCTTTTTTGAGGTTGTCTTGCATGGCTTGCGCCTGCTTCATCAGACCTGAGAGTTGTCCTTTGTTGAACATGTGATTCCTTTTGTGAACTTAAACTGGCTTGATACTGCCAGGGACTATTTTCGCGTCAAAGTCGCGCATCAAAGATTGCACGAACGGATCTTGCAAGATGATGGCCTCGGCCTGGGCTTGGCGCTCGGCATTTTCTTGCACCAAGCGCTTGGCGGTGCTGTCAAGGACTGGGCCGGTTGCTACTTTTAATTGGACGTCATGGCCGAATTGCACCAAGGCCGCTTGCAAACGCTCGCGGTTACTGGGGGTGTTGAGAGAGTCTTTATCTACTTGCAAGGTCCATTGTTTGTCGTTTCGCGCCATTAACTGCGATTGCAAAGCCAGCTCACGTACCAAAGCGTTGATGGCTTGGGTTTCGACCATTTCGCGCACCAGCTGATTCCAGAAGTCGCCTTCTTGCGCGCTTTGCAAAGGCTGGGGGTTCAGCGACGTTTGCGCAAACCCAGCTAATTCAGAAGTTTTTTTTTCAGCCGGTGCTGAGGCGATTGGGCTAGCGCTGGTTGCGTCAGAGGATGACTTGGGCTTAAACGCCAGCAAGCGCAACAGCACCATGGTCAAGGCAGCGTATTCGTCTGGCGCCAAGCCCAGTTCCTGCCTGCCATGGATACACAGGCTGTAGAGCAATTGCGTTTCATCGGCGGGCATCAGGTTTGCCAAACGCGCTACGTCGGCCGCTTCTGGATCGGTACTGTCAGCCTCAGGCGAGTTACCCACGGCTTGTAAAACAGCCATTCGTTGCAATACGCTGGACATGTCTTCTAAGGTAGAGGCCGAGTTCAAACCATGCAAGCGCAAGGTCTCGGAAATCGTAACCACCGATTTGCCGTCGCCATTGGCTAGTGCTTCAATCAACTGAAAGACATAGGTGCGGTCAGCGCTACCTAGCATGTGCTTGACCGACTCTTCTTTTAACTGGCCACCACCGAAGGCAATAGCTTGGTCGGTCAAACTCAAAGCATCGCGCATGGAGCCACGGGCGGCGCGGGCGATAAGTCGTAATGCTTGGGTTTCTGCATCGATAGCTTCTTGTTGCAAAACACTACCCAAATGCGACAAGACAGTCTCGGGCGCCATGGGTCGCAAATTGAACTGCAGACAACGTGAGAGGACGGTGACCGGTACTTTCTGTGGGTCTGTTGTTGCCAGCACAAACTTCATGTACTCGGGTGGCTCTTCCAGCGTTTT
>DDYJ01000174.1:4358-6844 GCA_002347905.1 Comamonadaceae bacterium UBA2237
TTCGGTGTAGTCGACAAAACGGTCGGCATCGATATCGGTACACGCTTGGCAGACACCACAAGGAGCGGCGGTGATTCCACCCAGTCCATCCAAACCTTGGCAATTGAGCGACTTGGCCAATATGCGTGAGACAGTCGTTTTACCAACACCTCGGGTGCCTGTAAACAAATAGGCGTGATGCAGTCGTTGGGTGGTGAGCGCGTTCGTAAGAGCCTGCACCACGTGTTCTTGCCCCACCATTTCGGTAAAGGTTTTCGGACGGTATTTGCGGGCCAGCACTAAATAAGACATAAGCCGTAGATTCTAGGTGACCTACAATTTGAATTGACGGGCCTTCCCACATGGTGAAGTGGCCAACCGGGTCAGGTGGGGAACCAAGCAGCCCTAACTGTGGAGCCAGTGCTGGGGTCGAGGTCCGTCACCTTATTTGCTTATCTTTGGCTACTGCGCCACGGATTTGTTCGATCAACAACCCCTTCATATTGCTTTGGATGGCTTGGGAGCGTAAGGCGATGTAGCGAAGTTTGGTTTGTGTGGGGTCGAGTTTGGATTCCGACAAGGCTTGCAACCACAAAGCATCGTGCTTGACGCCCTCCTCTAACTCGCGCAAGACCATAGCGCGGACGATGGGTGAGGCTTGTGGCGTCATTCCACCGATTCCGTCATGGCCTTGAACAGGCTTTCGCTCTCATGCGCGCCAGAAACACCGACCTTGCGGTTGAAGATGAAAAAAGGCACGCCCGTCACACCCATTTCGCGCGCTTGTTGGTCACTCTCACGGGTTTCTTGCAGCAAAGCCTCGTTAGCCAAGCATTCTTCGGCGACAAAGGGCGACATACCTGCGGTGATGGCGATTTCGACCAGCACTTTTGGATCAGTCAAGTCACGCCCCTCTAAAAAATAAGCTTGGAACAAAGCTTCGACCATACGTTCTTGTCCGTCCACGCTGTCGCAGGCGCCGATCAGGCTGTGGGCTTGGATGGTGTTAGGTTGGCGCTTGATTTGGTCAAACTTAAAAGCAATGCCGACGTCTTGCCCCACACCACTGACCCGCTCGTAAATGCTGTCTGCACGATCGCCAAATTTGTTTTTGACGTACTCAGAACGCTCAATACCCTCTGGTTGCATATCTGGGTTGAGTTGGAAAGCGTGCCAACGCACTTCCGGGACGACATCTGGGTGTTCCTTAGCCAGCATGTCTAGCGCGCCCTCAAGGCGACGCTTGCCCACATAGCACCAAGGGCACACCACGTCGGAGACGATATCAATCGTGAGAGTTTTCATACGGATACTTGCTTTCTGCCACAATGCCCCAACTGTACAGTCATCCCAAATCTAAGAGGACCCCGCCATGGCTAGTGACCTAATCAAACATACCACTGACAACACTTTTGAATCTGACGTCTTGCAAGCTGACAAGCCTGTATTGGTCGACTACTGGGCTGAATGGTGTGGCCCCTGTCGCATGATCGCCCCTATATTGGACGAAGTCTCCGCCACCTATGAAGGCAAATTACAAATCGCTAAGATGAATGTCGACGAAAATCGTGACATTCCTGCCAAATTCGGTATTCGCGGTATTCCCACCCTGATGCTTTTCAAGGGTGGCCAATTGGCAGCCACCAAGGTTGGCGCTATGAGCAAAGCCCAATTAACTGCATTCATTGACCAGCAATTGGCGTAAATCACACAACTTCCTGGAAATAAACCTCCTTCACCCCGTACAAGCCCGCACTTGGCAACAAGTACGGGCTTTTTATCTGTCATAATCTTTGGTGAATTGACCAATTTCCTACTAGGCGATTGGCTCCCCAGTTGGGCACGAATTCTGGTCTCTACTAGGTAACGCAGACCTCGCTCATTTGACCTCCCCCCTTTTTTTCTAACGAACTCCCTCTGGAGTCATCTATGCATCTGAACGAACTCAAGGCACTCCACGTGTCTGAAGTACTGAAACAAGCCGAAGAACTCGAAATCGAAAATACGGGACGCATGCGCAAGCAAGAGCTCATGTTTGCCATCATCAAAAAACGCGCCCGTGCAGGTGAACAAGTGTTTGCCGATGGTGTACTTGAAATCTTGCCCGACGGTTTTGGTTTCTTGCGTAGTCCCGACACCAGCTACACCGCCAGTACCGACGACATCTATATCAGCCCAAGCCAAGTGCGTCGCTTCAACCTGCATACGGGCGACATGATCGAAGGTGAAGTGCGCATCCCGAAAGACGGCGAGCGTTACTTCGCCCTCACCAAGCTAGACAAAGTCAACGACGACCTGCCTGAAAACAACAAACATAAGGTCATGTTTGAAAACCTGACCCCCTTGTTCCCGCGCGAGCACATGAAGCTCGAGCAAGACATCAAAGGTGATGAGAACATTACTGGTCGCATCATCGACATCATTGCGCCTATTGGCAAAGGCCAGCGCGCTTTACTGGTCGCTCCGCCAAAAAGCGGTAAGACAGTGATGATGCAGCACATCGCCCA
>DDYJ01000055.1 GCA_002347905.1 Comamonadaceae bacterium UBA2237
AAGATTGCACTGCGCCATTGAGCGACATGAAGGTGCCGCGAAATTTGGGGTTTGCAGCTGACGTGAGAAGGGCCATACCGGGGATCATGCGGCCGTTCATTGCTGCGAATAAAAGTGTGGTGGTCAATAAAACAAAAGGCAGAGGAATTGGAGTCAGCAAGGTAATGGCAAACATGNNCCGTCATTACACCAATCCATCGGCCCGTGAATAAAGTCACTACGCCACCGCAAAAATACACCCAAGGAATTTCGGATGCGGACATCACATGGTTGTTTTGTAAATACAAGGTGATGTAAGGGATGATTGTGAATGCCGCAAACATCATCGTGCCTGAAAGAAGCAAGGCCATGCGCTGGTTGTGTTCGCTGACAACTTGCATCATGGCGTGCAACACGTGCTTGTCTTCGCCGTGAGCGATGTGCGCATTCAAGGAGGGGATCGCATAAAACGCTAAGGTGCCAATACCAATACACATCACACCAATAGCAAAAAAAGCAAAATGCCATCCCCATAAATTGGCAAACATCAGCCCCGCAGGAACACCTGCCACGGTAGACACAGAAAAAGAGGTCATCACAATGCCAGTTGCTCTGCCGCGTCGCGCAAAGGGAATGACGTCACCAATGATGGTTTGCGACATGGTGTTGAGTACGCCGCCAAAAAAACCAGCAGCAATACGCGCCACCATCAACCAAAAGAAAGATGGTGCAATACCGCACGCAACCGTGGTGAGCGCAAACAATGTGTAGAGGGTCAGCAACAAATGTTTGCGATCAAATCTATCTACAAAAGTGGTGGCAAATAAACCCGATATGCCTGCCGAGATCGTGTACGCGGACACCAGCAAGCCAAATTCTGCAAAACTGATATCAAAAAGCGCTGTGAGCTGCGGGCCCAAAGGCATCATGATCATGAAGTCCACGATGTGGGTAAATTGAATGCCTGCTAAAGACAGAAGTAATAGTAATTCCCTGCGCGGGGTAAGAGATGTGTTCATGAATAAATTTTTTATGATCGGGCGAGCGATTAGTAGTTTTTGGGCTGTGTGAGTTCGGCAAACAACATCCCGTAGAGTTTGTAGCGTGAGGCATTGATCCCTCCAGATGCAACAGCAGCCTGCACACCACAACCAGGTTCATGTAAATGCGTGCAGTTGTAAAACTTGCATTCAGAAACATGGGGCTTTAAGTCAGGCATATAAGCAGCGAGTTGCATCGCATCAATATGGTGCAACCCAAACTCTTGAAAACCTGGCGAGTCGATCAATGCGGTCTTGCGTTCAGCATCTACCCAATACAAATTGGTAGAGGTTGTGGTGTGCTTGCCGGAGTTCAATGCGTGTGAAATTTCACCCGTACTCACCAACGCATGAGGTATGCATTGGTTAATCAAAGTGCTTTTACCTGTGCCAGAGGGACCCAATATCAAACTGGTCTTGTTTTGCAAACGCTCCACCAAGTCACCCGAGCGCCCATGTTTGATAGCCAGTTGCAACACGGTGTAGCCCATTACCGTGTAAGGGGCTAAGCGATCAAGGGCGCGCGCAAACAAATCTGTTAGGTCGCTTTTATTCAAAGCAATGATGGGTGTGATGTGCTCCGCTTCTGCTGCGATCAAGGCGCGCGTGAGCTGCGTTTGAGAGAACTCAGGTTCGGCGGCAAGCAAGATGACCACTTGGTCTAAATTGGCCGCGAACGATTTGGTGCGTATTTCATCTTGTCTGTAAAACAAGTTACGCCGAGGTAGGATTTTTTCAATCGTGCCCTCGTCGGTAGAGGGCAGCCATTCGACGTGGTCTCCAACGACAACCTGGCTTTTTTTGCCCCGAGGGTAACAAATGCGTCGTTCACCATCCTTTGACTCAACCATGCAGTGTCGACCATGGCTGGCGACCACTAAGCCGGTTTGGGTCATGCAGCAATCCGCGCGATGCGCTGCGAGGCGGGAGGGTGCGAGTAATAAAACGCGACAAACCAAGGGTCTGGCGTTAAGGTCGATGCGTTGTCTTGGTAGAGCTTCAGTAGGGCGCTGGCCAAAGACTTGCCGTCGCTATGGTTGGCTGCATAAGCATCCGCTTCAAATTCGAATCGGCGAGATCTGCGGGAGGACAGAGGGGTGATGAAGAAAGTCACCAATGGCAAAAAGAGCATGAACAGTAACAAAGCCAATGCACTATTGCCGCCTTGTAGGTTGGGTGCAACGCCTAAACCTGTGTAGAACCATACTTGCTGTGACAACCATCCGAGTAAGGCAAGCCCCACCAAACTGAAGGCAAAACTAGTCACCATCATTTGCAAAATATGGCGATGTTTGAAATGGCCTAACTCATGCGCTAATACAGCTTCCATCTCATCACCATTGAGTTGTGCAAGCAAGGTGTCGAAAAAAACCACCCGCTTGGCTGCACCAAACCCAGTGAAAAAAGCATTCGAATGTGCAGAGCGTCGGCTGCCATCCATCACAAAAAAGCCTTTAGCCGTAAAACCAGCACGAGACATCAATGCATTCACACGCGCTTTAAGTGTGTCGTCTTCCAGGGGCGTGAACTTATTAAATAGGGGCATGATCACATTGGGGGCGATCCACATAACAAACAATTGATAAGCAACCAATGCGCACCAAGCCCAAACCCACCACCATGCACCGCCTGCTTCCATCAGCCACAACACGAGCCACAAAATGGGTAGGCCCAATACCAAACCTACAGCAATGCCTTTGAGAAGATCACTCACCCACAAGGCAGGCGTTGTTTTATTGAATCCAAAGCGTTGCTCCACACTGAATGTTTGATAAAGCGACAAAGGCAAGCCGATCAAGCCACCGACCAACATAAAAGCCAGAACCAAAAAGACTTGTTGACCCATGCCTGTTCCCATGAGCTGCAAAGTGACCTGGTTGAGAAAATCTAATCCTCCTAGCAATGTCCAAGCCAAAAGGGTGGCTGAATCTAAAGCGAGATCGATCAAACTGACGCGGGCTTTTTCTAATGTGTAGTCTGCGGCTTTTTGATGCGACTCCAGCGTGATCGTGTCTGCAAATGCAACGGGTACAGCATCGCGGTGTTGCGCGACGTGCCGAACTTGGCGCGATGCCAACCAGAGCTTGGTCAATAAATTAGCCACCAGCAGCACCGCAAGTGCCACACTCATTGAAAGAGAAGAATTCATCATGGGTGGAAGTTTAGATGAATGTATGTAACCCCCTTGAACTTGGGGATGCACGACAATCTGCACTATGCCCAATACTTCTAAGTCTAAAACTGAGTCAACTGCACTTATTCAACCCAGATTGACCAAATCCGACCTCAATCTTGTTTGGTTGGATTGCGAAATGTCTGGCCTCGAACCCGATCGCGACCGTTTGCTAGAAATCGCGGTGATTGTGACCAGTCCTGATTTATCCATCCGAATTGAAGGCCCTGTCTTAGTGATCCATCAAAGTGATGAAGTTCTTTCCAAAATGGACGCTTGGAACCGAGGCACGCACGGCAAAAGTGGTTTGACAGAAAAAGTCAAAGCCTCCACTGTGACCGAGCAAGA
>DDYJ01000159.1:0-194 GCA_002347905.1 Comamonadaceae bacterium UBA2237
CCTGTACTAGTGAATACCGTGCACGGCGTGAGCCGAGTGGATCGCAAACTTGTCCTTGCGGCACGGACGATGGGCATCACCCGAAGCACCATTTTGTTTCGCGTGGTCTTGCCATGCGCCTTGCCCTCTATTTTGTTGGGCACCCGCCTCGCCATGGGTGTGGCATGGACTGCAATTATTGCAGCCGAACTGGC
>DDYJ01000159.1:253-7489 GCA_002347905.1 Comamonadaceae bacterium UBA2237
AATGATGTTTGTCTTCTATGCCTACAACATCGACCTCAATGCCATCATCGTGTGCATGGCGGTTGTAGGCGTGGTTGCCTTGATGATCGATCAATTGTTTCGCTTTTTGGAAAAACGGCTCATTCCTTGGAGACAATGACCATGAATAACCTTCCTCAATCCCCAAAACTGCGGCTCACTGCCGTCACCAAAAGTTTCGTTACGCCTCGCACAGGACATCGCACGCAGGCAGTCGCAGAAATAAGCCTGAATATTCAATCCGGTGAATTTATTTGTATCGTCGGCCCTTCAGGCTGCGGGAAATCTACCGTGCTCAACATGATTGCCGGATTGGATCAGCCCACCAGCGGTGTGATTGAAAAAGATGGCCATGGGATCTCAGAACCTGGCGCTGACCGCGGCGTGATGTTCCAAGACTATGCCCTGATGCCTTGGCAAACGGTCGAAGAAAATGTTGGATTTGGATTGCGTCATGGCACACCTGGCCATGACATGAACAAAGAGCAACGCAAACTTCGAGTGACTCATTTCATTGATTTGGTGGGTCTGCGTGGTTCAGAGCATAAGTACCCCCACCAACTTTCGGGCGGCATGCGCCAACGTGTTGCACTGGCTCGTCTCCTTGCCAATGGCCCAGACATTCTTTTGCTCGATGAACCCCTGGGAGCGCTGGATGCGCAAACCCGTCTGATTCTGCAAGCGGAGTTGTTGCGCATATGGGGCGAAACATCCTCCGTCTCCGAGCGCAAAACAGCAATTTTTATCACCCATGACATTGAAGAGGCTGTGCTGCTGGCTGACCGCGTTGTCGTGATGAGCAGTCACCCAGGTCGCGTTCGCGAGGTGGTCTCGATCGATCTTCCCCGACCCCGCGCAGGTACCGCCCGAACCAATCCTCGGTTTGGCGTCCTGGTCGAACAAATCTGGTCCCTCATTCGCGATGAAGCCTACCGCGCCATCGGTGGTGACGAATCTTTTGCAAGGCCCAACGAGGAAACCACTGCCTGATTGGACCGTCTATTCATAACTCAAGGAGAAACACATGAAAGTTGATCAATTGCCAACCTCTCGACGCGACCTTCTCATCGGTGGCGTCGCCGCCACAGGCCTGTCTTTGTTACCAGGTCTTGCGCAAGCACAAAACGCGCGACGCGCACTGAAGGTTTCCATCGGCCGCATCCCATGGGCTGCTGGCAACTCGCCGATGAGCCAGTACCTGATCAACAACAAACTCATGGAAAAGCGTGCGGCCGAGTTCGGTTACGACCTCACCATCGACTGGCGCGAATACCCCACCGCATTGCCCATGGTGGAAGCCATGGTTGGCAACAACTTGGATATTGGCATGTGGGGCAATACGCCCATCACGCGAGGCCTTGCCTCCGGATTGCCGATCAGTCTGCTGTGTGTTGGCGAAGGCCATCTTCGCTTTTTGATCACGACACGCAAGGGCTCGCCCATTCGCAATTTGCAAGACCTCAAAGGAAAAACGGTCGGGGTCTCGCTGGGGGGTGACCCGCAAAGCGCCCTGTTTCAGATGCTGATGTTTGAACTCGGTGTCCAAGACATCAAAGACACCGGCATCAAATTTGTAAACATGCCAACGCATGCGCAGGCAGCGTCGGTCCCCACGGGCGTCGATGCCACCTGCACCATTTACCCAGCTTACTTGGCCGCACAAGCCACGGGGACTGTGGCCATTGCCAATTCCTTTGGTTTTACCGAGGAACACTACGATGGTCCTGCAGGCAAAGGCGCAGGACACTTGCTTGCAAGTGTCAAAAAATCTCCTTTTTACCCTGATGGCTACTATTTGCACCGCTCCTTCTGGATCGGCCGCAATGGTTTGATCGAACAGCACCCGCAAGTGGTTGTGGCCTTTCTCATGGCACAGCAAGAGGCTGTGGCTGCCTTGACCGCCATGGACGCCGGCGCGGTGTCGCAACTTGTCAAGGATTACTGGAAACTTGATGCGGCACAAGGTGCCAAGGTCGTCAAAGACGATGTGCTTTTCTCACGGGGTTGGGCGTGGCCGACTGAGAACGATGCACGCGCTGTGCTTGAGACCTCTAAGTTCATGGCGGGCAACAAAGTCATTGACAAGCCCTTGCAGTGGTCACAGGTGAAGGATGCCTTTTCACGGACCGCCCCATTGATACGCCAAGCCTATGAACGTCTGGGCTCCAAACAAAACCCCTCAGAATTTACCCGAACAGATGTCGCTGATTTGCGTGGTCGTCCTGTCTGGGAAATGGACAAATGGTCGGATCGCAGCTGATTTTTAATAAACTGGAGGAATGAAATGAAAGTTGGATTTATTGGATTGGGTGTGATGGGTGCACCGATGGCCATGAATATTTTGAAGCATGGACATGAACTCACCGTGTTCGATCAAAATCCCGAAGCGATTGCGAATCTTGTCAAGGCCGGTGCTCATGCTGCGGCATCGCCTCGCGAAGTCGGCGCTGCAAGCGAGATCGTCGTGACCATGCTACCTGAGCCACAACATGTGGAGCAGGTGGTTTTGGGCGCGAATGGCGTGGCAGAAGGTCTGCCAACTGGTGGCATCGTCATCGAGATGAGCACCATCGACCCAGCAACATCACGTCACGTCGGTGATGTTCTGCGGGGTCGCGGCATGGACCTCGTGGACTCACCCGTGGGCAAAACAAGCGAACACGCTGTTACCGGCACACTGACGCTGATGGTCGGTGGAAACAAGGCTGCCATTGAGCTTGCCACACCCGTACTCAACTGCATGGGCACTGACACCTATTACTGCGGCGGGCCAGGCACAGGTCATNNTGAAAATGACCAACAACTTGTTGGCCACCTCCATCATGATCGCCAATACAGAAGCATTGGCCATTGGTACCAAGAACGGCCTCACCTTGGAACTGATGCAAGAAGTCATGCGCACCACCATGGCTTGGAACCAGCAGTTTGCAGTTGCTTTGCCCAAGAAAGCCTTTTTAGGCGATGACAGTCCCGGCTTTGCCATTCGTCTGGCATGCAAGGACGTCCGACTGGCCTGCGAAGCTGCAGAGAAAATGGGATTTGTAGCCTCAGTGGGCAGAGGCGCTCAAGCGACCATGGACAGGGCCATTGACATGGGCCTGGGAGACCGTGACACCGCCGCCTTGTTGTTCATCCGTGAAAAAGAATTGGGCATCGAAATCCGTCAACAACCTGCCTCTGCTCAAAAGGCGGCTTAAGAGGTAGTTGACGTGCCCGCCTACATCATCAACGACATGGAGATCACAGATCCGCTGCGGTTCGAGGAATACAAGCGCCTCTCTCCTCCAACCGTAGAGGCTTATGGTGGTCGATTCCTGGCACGTGGCGGTGAAATTTCTCCTTTGGAAGGCGATTGGCAGCCCAAGAGGATCGTCCTTCTTGAGTTTCCGAGCGTAGCCCAAGCACAGGCTTGGCTCAATTCGTCGGAATATGCACCAGCCAGACGCTTGCGTCAGCTGTCAGCCAATTCCCGCATGGTGGTAATCGAAGGTGTTCTGCCAGTCTGATGAGGCTGAAAATCTGAACCCCACAAATCAGCGATGGTTTGTGGGGTTGGTTTTGTCACTCGAGGCCGGGTAAATCGCCGTGTTCATTCACCGCTGGTGCAGTGCTTTGGCCGTTAGCCTGTTGCCAAGGTGTGATGCACGCAGGCGCAGGCATCTCGACAGTTCTGCCGCGCACCTGAATTTGTCGCGTGCGCAATTGCGGATGATGGATTAGATCGAGCACCGAATTGATGCAACCGAACGGCGTCTGGGCCTCGGTGAGCCGATCGGCCACATGACCGCCCGTTAGCGCACCAATCACCGCTTGAATCATGTCTTCGATTTGCTCACGGTGAAGACCACGGGCCGAACTGTTTTCAAACCTTGGGTCGTGCGCCAGTTCAGGTTGTTGCAGCACATGCTGACAAAAGGCCTGCCACTCACGGTCATTTTGTACGGCCAGCACGACTTCTTGACCATCACTGCAAGTGAAAGCGCCGTAAGCAGCAATGCTCGGATGCTTGAGCCCTCCGCGCTCAGGCGCAGCATGACCGTAGCGCGCCTGCAGGTAAGGCACGGCCATGAGTTCTGCGGCTGAATCGAACAAGGACACATGCAAGGCACTGCCCTGCCCCGTGCGCTCGAGCAAAATAAGGGCTTCCAAGATTCCTTGCGCTGCATTCATCCCTGCCGTGATATCACAAATCGATACACCAATGCGCCCCCAAGGGCCTGGTGCGCCATTGACTGAAACCAAGCCGCTTTCTGCTTGTACCAAGAGGTCGTAGGCCTTTAGGTTGTTCATCGGTCCTGACTCACCATAGCCCGAAATGTCACAGGTAATCATTCTTGGATAACGCTCACGCAAATTAGCCGAGCCTAGTCCCAGGCGCTCGGCAGCACCAGGTGCCAGGTTTTGGACAAAGACATCGGCTTGCGCAAGCAAGGACATCATCTTGGCATGATCTGCCTCTTGGCGTAAATCGAAAGCCACCGATTCTTTGCCTTGGTTTATCCAGACAAAGTACGAAGACTCCCCATACACCTCACGGTCGTATTCGCGCGCGAAATCACCCTGTATCCGCTCGACTTTGATCACCCTTGCACCCGCGTGAGCGAGGCGACTTGAACAATAGGGGGCAGCCACAGCATGCTCTAACGACACCACCAACAGACCCTCTAAAGGTCGAAGACTCATAAAGCACTCCCTTTTGTTTCATTATCGTTGCCAGGCAAGTGACCCCGATCACATAGAAAATCGATCAACTTGGATACAGAAGGCATGGCAGCCCGGTCTTTGCGCGCACAAAGCAGCATGCGGCGCTCGGCCCAAGGGTCACTGAAAGGACGCACCGCTAAGTCCAGCCCCTTGGCCAAAACACGTGCAGCTTGTTCCGGCAAGAGTCCCAGCCCAAGTCCTGCGTCAACCATGTGGCAAATGGCTTCGAAGCTGCGAACCTGAATGCGCAACTGCAATGTCCTCTGCGCAATGACGGCTTGAGAAGCTAACAACCTAGTCATGGAGGAGCCCCCCTCCAGGGTGATCAATTCGTCATCCAATACATCATTGAAGCTCAAGGTATCAAACACGGCCAGTGCATGGTTGTGCGGCATCACGACGGCCAGGCGATCCTGACAATAGGGGCGTATCTCTAGTCCCTCAACAGAGATTCCCTCTACGACAATGCCCACATCGGCTTCCGCGGATTGCAAGGAGCGCACGATTTCTTCACTCCTGCGCTCTTGCACGATCACTTTGACATCCGGGTTGTGATGCGCAAATGCCGACAGGTCGATGGGCAAGGTGTCCGTGATGACCGAGGTATTTGCCAAAATGCGTAAAGCACCTTTGCGTCCGTGCGCGTGGTCTCGCATTTCAGCTTGCATTTGGTTAAGCTCGACCAGCAAAGCGCGTGCATGCGGCAGCAGCGACGCACCGGCTGCGGTCATTTCTACACCGCGCGAAGATCGCTCGAGCAATGTCGTGTGAAAACGGTGCTCCAGCATGGCAATTCGCCGACTCGCCGCGGCCAAACCAATGTGAGACGCCTCCGCTGCCTTGGTCAAGCTTCGCAGTTCGGCAGCCCGCACAAACAAAGCCAGTGAGTCAATATCAGGAAGCATGCTCAGTCTCCATTTGAAAGGTGAGGCGTAGGTGCATCAAACTATAGGGAGATAAAACCAGGTTTGATGGATCGTCGGGCAAGATGCGCCAGGGACTCATTGTGGGTAATTCCTGATGGCGTAACCAGGACTGCACGTCAAGTACAGCACAGCTCGCCCCTGAATTGCGATCGAGCCAGGGAAGTTTCTGCGCTTGTGCGCTGAGGTTGGCTAGAAGCAGATGTTTTTCTTTGGCGTCTCGGCCTGCGAGGGCAGCGATGAAGCCGCTCTGCAGGTCTGCATTGAGGTTCGCCTCCTCTCTCCATGACACTTCTTCAAGGTTTTCCCAAGGCAGACAGAGTTGCAACACCGCTCCAGCGGGCGTAATTTGCCACGCGCCATTGACAAGCGCAAACAATCCATCTTCACCCACCAAAGATGGCAAGGTAACGCGGTGTACTCTGGCTTTCAGGGCGGCAGCAATGTGCCCTGTGAACCATGCCGCACCGAATAGACCGCGGCTGCGAGGATCAGATGAGGCCAAAGGGATCCGTTTGTGGCCATCACTCAAAGGCTGAACGCCCAAAGGGCTCGCACGCGCGGATATTCGACTGGGCCCCAAATGCCAGTCTCGGTGGGGGTGCCTTTGACGGGCCGTCTGAAGCATTGACGGGAGGGATTGCAAGCCCTTCATCACAGAGTCATCATCCGTGCCATGCACAATCGGGCAAACCGTAAATCCCATAAAGTCTTCGCCGCCACTGCCTTCCAGTCGGTTGAGTTGCGCGAAGAAATGAGGGGTCCCGCCACCAATGGCCGACTTCGGAAAAATCTCACGCAAAAAAACAGCCGCCTGCGGCCCACAAGGCAATGCCGCAATGAAAGCAGGGACAACTTTGGCAAGCGCCAGCTTTTGGGCAAGCGAGCGACAGTTTGCATCCGCTGCTCCACCCTTGCCCAGCCCTTCAATGTGACAGAAGTCCAGTCGCAAACAAGCCCCTGCCGCAGTTAACAAAGTTTGCATACCATGCCAATCGACATCTTCTTCCATACTGCCAGACCAGAGCGTAAGATGCAAAAAATCTGGCCGCCATCTCGCTAAAGTATTTAAGACCCAAGCCTCAGGGCGGCAGGTCATATCTGGGGTGATTGCAAGCCCCAGCCGTGTCACGGACTCAGAGTCCCGTGCCATAGGCCAGCGCATTGACGGCGCCATTGAGCGGGGCTTTTTTTCAGGTGGCCTACCTTGCAACCGTAATTGGACCTGACGGGTCCAGGCCTGGCCTTTTTTCAGCCAATAAGGCCTGGGCATGAAATTAGAACGGCTGTAAGTTTTAAATGAGGCATCTGCGTTGTTGCGCTGGTCCTCTAACTCATAGTCTTCACCAGGCAATGTTGCTTCAGCCCAGTGCCCCGGTAGATATTCATGGCTTAAGCCCCGTACCGCAGTGAAAGGTGGCCAAGCTGGAACCTCTTGAGGCAAGGTCGACAAGCTGGTGCGCCCATCCACGTGTTGCACCTTCACGGCGCAGCCTTGTGCAGACATCGGGTGCATCAGCACCCAGCCGCACCGATTGGTCTGAATGTCAGAAAAAGGGGTTGCATGGGCTGAAAAGTGCAAGCTGCCATC
>DDYJ01000159.1:7513-9269 GCA_002347905.1 Comamonadaceae bacterium UBA2237
GGCTCGGGGGTGCCCCAGTTGCTATCTCGAAATAGGAATGCCAAGCCATGCCAAACTTCATAACCGTTGGCGTAGACTGGGCCAAAACGACCGCCAATAAGCTCCAAAGTAGTGGGGCCAGCGCGCAGCATCAAGCGATGCGGTAAGTTCTCATTACTGCCATAAAGCGCGAGCTTTTCTTCAAACAACATGACTTCAATTGAGACAAGACATAATATTGTGCGGCCACTATCCACTGGCAGTTCAATACTAAATATAAACAAAGATTATGATTATGGTGACTTCCTTAACTTAAATGAATTGCTTTTTTTCAAAACCTGACACACCTAGCAGTTTGCCCATTTCAGCGGCACTAATGCCCAACTTCTTCCTCAAAGCCGCAAAGCCAGCCGCGCGGAATCGTAGTGGTGTACCCGAATCTTTCACAGAGACTTTTACTAATTTAGCGCTGCAAACTCCCTTGTACAGCAGCTTAACCAGTGTTTCAAACCTTGGAATCCGGCGTTTAAGTGCGGCGATTTCACCACGGTATGCCGCAGAAGCTTTTTTCAGAGACCCACCAGCCAGGCCGTTGAAATCGTGCGCAGGCCTGCGCAGGGCTGGCGTCCTGTGGACCTGGATAGCGGAAATTACAAGTTAGTGAAATAAACTGTCTTAACCCCACCTAAGAACAAAGAAAACATGCTCTTCTTCGGTTTTCCAGTGAAACGTAACATCACCGTTTTCCTCAAATGAAATCAAGTTTTTATATTCCCAATTTTTGAGCATATGGAGATTATTCAACCACATACGCTTTCGATTGCTCCGAAATGTGCCAAAGATAAGCAAGTTAGCAATGCCATCTTTTGGCTGAAATTTTTGGCCCAACCCGGGGCTGAATCAGCCTCAAAGTTAACTTTAACTTTGTACATACTTATTTCCTTTCGTGTTTGTTAATTTCAATTTGAAAAAGTTCTTGTAATGAACTTTTCCTATGAAATTAGATAAGGGGCGTGATTTACGATGTTTTCGCCTAATCATTTCTATTTGAGAAATTTCAGCTAATACTCACCTTTAAAATCTCAATTGAACGATTTGCCATAAACCTCATCTGACGCTTCACCCCCTTTCTGTAAATGGAGAAAACGTGTTCAGCCATCAATTCACAATCTCTTGGTGATCTGATGTTTTCTTTAGTCAATGCTCTAGCAATGGCATCAAACGTCATTTCAAAGTCATCACGCATTAGCTGGACTCTTTCAAAAAGCTTCTCTTGGTACTCTGAGTAAGCCATTCGAAAAAGCCCTGCTGAGCAGACTTTGATCGTTAGGAAAAGCTTTGTTGCTTCGTCAAACTCTGCTTTTCGACTGGAGGCAAATTCATGTCCTTCATCAACACAAATCCTGGTTCGCCTTTTTTTTGGACAACCAAACTGGTTGTATGAGTCCCTTCGTAGACGTCGTATCGAACTGCAGCCCGCCCTTGTCCGAGAACATCATCCTTATCTCGCCAAGTAATACCGTCGTTGACGATTGGCAAATGGGTTCTTGCTGACTTGATACATTCTTTTGTCAGTCTAATTGCTATTGATTCATATGTGAGTTTTTCTTCTTCTTTCATCCATAGAACCTTCTCAAATAGCGTCTTCTGATAAGCAGAATAAGCCATAAAATATAGTTATTTAGTAGTAATTTTTATAATTATTTTGAGTTCTTTGACAAGTTCAAAATTACTCACTTGCAAAACTACTCCACGGTAACCGACTTAGCCAAATTCC